>JBJKQZ010000500.1:0-5094 GCA_046704865.1 Terriglobia bacterium | reverse complement strand
CCGTGCCGGAAAACTGGGTCCCGGCCTCAGTAACACCCAGATGGAACGGGTAGTCACAGCGTTTGGCGAGGAGTCGATAGGCTGCAACGGTGAGTTTGACGTTCGAAGACTTCAGAGAAATGATGGTATCGCCAAAGCCCAGATCTTCCAGAATGTGAACGTGATACTCAGCGCTCTCCACCATCGCTTCAGGAGTCGGGAATCCGTACTTCTCCAGCAGTCGCCGCTCCAAAGAACCGGCATTCACGCCGATCCTGATCGGGACTTTCTGTTCCTGGGCGCGCCGCACCACCGTGCGAACCTTCTCAGCGTCTCCAATGTTGCCGGGATTGATTCTCAGTTTGTCGATTCCGGCATCGAGCGCCATCAACGCAAACTTGTATTGAAAGTGAATGTCGGACACCAGCACGGAGTCGGGACATTTCTTGCGGATGTCCTTCAAGGCTTTGGCTGCCTCGATATCGGGCACGGCCAGGCGGACAATTTCGCACCCTGCCTGCTCCATCTGCTGGATTTGCTCCACGGTCTTGTCAACATTCCGTGTATCCGTCTTGGTCATGGACTGCACAACGATCGGTGCATCCCCGCCAATGGTATATCGCCCCACTTTTACCGGCCGGGTCTTTCGCCTTGTTGGGAAGAATTCTTTGTCGCTGAAGTTCACAGTTGTTGCCCCTGCTTGAAATTACCTTCGAGCCTCCTGTCTGAAATCAGGAGGGACGAATAGTCTTCATAATATCGTTATACATCACAAAAACAAAGAGGAGGACGATCAGGACCACTCCGACCTGGATAACTCGCTCCTTGACCGCCAGGCTGAGGTCGCGCCTCATCAGGCCCTCAATTGCCAGCATAAAGATGTGCCCGCCATCCATCACGGGGATGGGAAGAAGGTTGACGATACCCAACTGCAGGCTGATAAACGAAACAAAAAGAAGGAGATCGGAGATGCCTCGCCGGTAGGCTTCACCGGATATCTGGGCGATTCCGATGGGCCCAGCCAGGGTCTTGGTGGACATTTGCCGGGTTACAATCTTCCCCAGCACATCAAATGTCTCCAGGAAGTATCCATAATCCGTCCTGAGGGCGTACCCAAACGCCAGCCCCAATGGCAGCTTGCGGATAACGTACTCGGTCTGCCGGATGGTAACGCCAATCCGCCACGTCTTCAGGCCCATGACGTCCGTATACTCTGGCACGACATGGACTTGGAATTCTTTTCCCTGGCGCTGCACAGTCAGGTCAACTGGTTTTCCCTTACCATCACGCAGGTCCTGGACGATCAGATACCAGTAATAAATAGGCTTGCCGTCCAGGCCAACAATCATGTCTCCTGATTTCAATCCCGCATTGCTTGCCGGTTCCCCGGGCTCCACTTTATCAATGACAAGCGGCACATACGGATACCAGCCGGCAACGCCGGCGCCATCCTGGCTTTCGGGGTGGGGAGTCAAACTCATGTGCAGAGTCTCATTGCCGCGATCGACCGTAAGAGGTATCGGGTGGTTGGGGCCCGTCAGAACCTTGAACTTGATATTCTGCCACCTGGGATCTTTGATGCCGTCAAACTGTACAACACGGTCGCCGGGCTGGAGCCCTGCCTCTGCCGCCGCAGAACCGGGGTCTACGGCTCCAATCACCACAGGCTGGTCTTCATAGGCAGGCTTCTGGAAATGAAACATGTAAAGCCCGGTAAGGACCACAATCGCCAGAACAAAATTCATCATCGGGCCCATCAGGATAATGATGAACCGTTGCCACCGCGGGCGGGAGAGGAATTCGTTCGGATCGCCGGTCAAGACGGCCGTAGGGTCATCGCCAGCCATCTTGACATACCCGCCCAGCGGAAGGATGCTTACGCGATAATCGGTTCCACCTCTCTCAAATCCGAACAGGCGCTTCCCAAAACCCAGAGAAAAAGTCAGCACGCGCACACCGAATCCCTTTGCCGCCAGGAAGTGGCCCGCCTCATGGACAAAAACCATGACGCCCAGGACGATGACCACGACAACGGCGTCAGTAAGGAAACTCGAAATCATACGCTAAACCTTTCTCCTGTTCATGCAACCGTGTGTGGGTGCGTCATGGATGTCACGGATTCGCGGGCAGAGATTCGAGCCTGCCTGTCACTTTCCAGGACTTCATCCATAGTATTTGGATGATATTTCCCGGTCTCGCGCATCACTTTTTCAATCACACGTGGAATATCGGGAAAACGCAGCTCGCCTTTAAGAAATGCCTCGACGGCGATTTCATCGGCGGCATTCAGCGCGCAGGGCATGACCCCGCCCTGTTCAAGAGCAGCCCGGCCCAGTTCAAGGCAAGGGAAACGGCGGACATCCGGAGCCTGGAAATGCAGGCTTCCGGCCGCAATCAGGTCCAGCAGGGGAAGAAATCCATCGGCGTCCGCGCGTTCCGGGTAGGTCAGCGCATACTGGATTGGAAGCCGCATATCCGCAACCGATAGTTGCGCCATTACAGAGCCGTCGCGGAATTCAATCATCGAATGGATAATCGATTCGGGATGGATCATGACGTCAATCTGCTGCGAGTGGAAGCCAAAAAGCCATCGGGCCTCAATGATTTCAAGGCCTTTGTTCATCAGTGTAGCGGAATCAATGGTAATCCGCCCGCCCATCTTCCAGACGGGATGCTTCAGAGCACTCGCAGGTGTAACTGATTCCAACTGGTCGGCCGGGGTTTTGAGGAAGGGACCGCCGGAACCCGTCAAGATCAGCCGATTGACCTCACCGTGAGTTCCGGACCGCAGGCATTGATGCAGGGCGCAATGCTCACTATCAATGGGAAGAATATCCACGCCGTGTTCTCGCGCGGTGCGAGTGACCAGTTCTCCAGCCGCCACCATGACCTCTTTGTTGGCCAGCCCCACAGCCTTCCCTGCGCAAATGGCCTGGTAAACGGCCACCAGGCCCGTTGTGCCGTGGGACGCAGCAACAACAAAGGTAACCTCGGGATCGGTCGCCGCCTCCACCTGGCCTTCAGTGCCGGAAAGAATCCTGAGGTTTTCGCGGAAGCCCAAAGCTTGAAGCCGTTCACGCAGAACTGCAACGGAACCGGAATCGGCCACGACGGCAATAGAAGGCCGGAATTCCGCAATCTGTGCCGCCAGGACGTCGAGGTTCCGTCCTGCCGAAAGCGCAACAACCCGAAAACGGTCCTCCCGCCCCCGGACAACATTGAGACAGTTTTGACCGATTGAACCGGTCGAGCCCAGAATGCACAATCCCTTTATCAACGCCAGAAGTCCTTCAGATGCCACACCAGCCACAGAGTTGGAGCAGCAAACAAGAGGCTGTCAATCCGATCAAGTAATCCCCCATGACCCGGAAGAATTGTACCCGAGTCTTTCAAATTGGCAGCCCTCTTAAGGGCGGATTCCACGAGGTCGCCGACCTGCCCGGCCAAGGCAACCACGCCTCCTACAAGGATAACCGTTTTTTGGTCGCCTGTCTGCCAAAACCAGTGCGAGAATCCCCAGGCCACCAGGATGGCGCCGGCAAGGCCGGCGACAGCCCCCTCGACCGTCTTTTTAGGAGAAATGGTCCTGGCGAGGGGCGTCCGGCCTAAAAGGCGGCCGACGATATAGGCGAATATGTCCTCAGCCCAAACCACCGTAAACAACAGGACGGTAAGCCTCCAACCAATATCGGGGTCTCCAAATCTCAGGGGGATGAGCCATGAGAAGGCGAACCCCACGTAAAAGACTCCCAAAACTGTAGAAGCCAGGCTCCCTGAGTAGGTTTTCAGGTCAGAAACTGTCACAAGGCCCGCAGCAGGAATGGCCAGCAACACAAAAAGCAGCAGCAATTCAGTGAACGTGCCCCCGCTGGTATGCGTCACCTGGCCAAGGCAAAGCAGCCCTGCACCACTGTAGCCCATCCAGGGCCATCCACCCAAACCTGCTTCTCTTGTCATGTGGAAATAGTCATGGAGGCTGTTCATTACGGTGGCCAGGACGGCCAGGACGAACTGCCATTCCCGGTCCTGTACAATCAAGTAAACAACCACCAGGGCCAGGGGCAAGCCGGTTAAGAGCCTTCGTTTCATGGATTTGATTAACAGGGGCCAGGCGGATAACTAACGGGCCAGCCCGTCGTGGCCTGGCCCTGCGGCATCATCCCAGCCCGCCATATCGGCGCTCTCGCCGCTGAAAATCTATAACAGCCTGGAATAATTCGCGCTCTGTAAAATCCGGCCATAGGATATCGGTAACCCAGATTTCAGAGTACGCAACCTGCCACAAGAGAAAATTGCTCAACCGCATTTCACCACTGGTACGAATCAGCAGGTCCGGGTCGGGCAAGTCTCGCGTGTAGAGATGCCTGCTGAAGCTCTGCTCGGTTATGGTTTCGGGGTCAAAGGCGCCGTTCTGCTTCTGAAACTGCGAAGCGAGGCTCCGGACCGCATCAATCACCTCTGCGCGGCCGCCGTAATTCAGTGCCAGCGTCAGCCGCAGCCCGGTGTTTGACCGCGTCTTCTCAATGGTTTCACTCAGGTCTCTCTGGACTGTTGCAGGGAGGCTCTCAATTCTTCCAATGGCGCCGAACCGGATGTTATTTCGGTTGAGTTCACCGATCTCCTTCTTCAGGTACTCTCGCAACAACCCCATCAGGAGCTTGACTTCTGTGTGCGGCCGCTTCCAGTTCACCACCGAGAAGGCATAAAGCGTCAGGCAAGGTACCCCCAGGCGCGCACAGGCTTCCACAACCTGCCGAACCGCCCGGATGCCCGCCCGGTGTCCGGCAATGCGCGGCAAATGCCGCTTCCGCGCCCATCGGCCGTTGCCATCCATAATTACGGCGATGTGCTGCGGCAGCCTTTCGAGATCAATTTGTGAATGCAAATCTGAGTTTGGTGTTCTGGTTTTCACGGCAGGCCTTTAAGCCGGCAAACTGTTCACTTAAGAGTTAACAAACTAGCACAGCTGTATCCTCACTTCAACTATGCCCATCCCTGGCCCCTTCCCGATGTTGTTTCCGGACCACCCTCTCAATGGAAACTGCACGCCCGGTCGCAGGATCAGCCTCCACCAGGACCGCGCAAAGGCGTACGTCTCCTTTCGCAACCTCATAC
>JBJKQZ010000499.1:0-3208 GCA_046704865.1 Terriglobia bacterium | reverse complement strand
TCGCTGTGCAGACCGGCATCGGTTTGCCCTCCAAAAACAAGCTGGGCTTCGGCTGCATTTTTGTGGATATGAACCTCGACGGCGAGCTCGACCTCGTTGCCGTTAACGGCCACATTGACGATACCGTCCGCAATATTCGCAACATCGGTTATGCACAATCTCCGCAATTATTTCTGAATGAAGGAGACAGAAAGTTTCGGGAAGTGGGGGCTGAAGCAGGAGGCGGCTTCAGCACGCCGAAAGTAGGCCGGGGTTTGGCCCACGGCGACTTCGACCGTGATGGCGACAACGATATCCTGATGACCACCAGCCACGGCGCCGCTTACCTTTATCGCACCGACGAGACTTCCGGCAATCACAGCATTCGTTTTCGTCTCATCGGGACCAAATCCAACCGCGATGCCATCGGCGCCGCAGTCCATGTCACCAGCGGCGGTGTGACCCAATCCAGGCTGGTAAAAGGGGGTTCCAGCTATCTCTCGCAGTCGGAGCTGCCGCTTACTTTTGGCCTTGGCAGGAGTGACAAGATAGACCACATCGTCATTCACTGGCCCAGCGGCCGGACTGAAGAATACAAAAATCTTGTTTCCGGCAGGGGCTACGAATGCACTGAATTGAAAGGCATTAGCCCACAATCCGGATTCTAGTCTTTTTGCATTATTGTGCCCCGCCCTCACTAAAGCTAATCTGCAATTGCCTGTCAGTCCTCATAATTCCGGCCAGGAATGGGGACCTTTCTCGAAGGGTAGGTCGTGCACCTACCCTTATTTTTTGCTTTGCGGTTTTCTCCCATCACCGCCCGGAGTGACTCTAGTCACAGTCCGAAGCGTACTTCTTTTGGCACTCTAAGTGTGTTCTTAAGCACAAATGTGGGGGAGGTCAACGGTATGCAGCCTCAAATGAACTTCGATGAAACGCCCTTTCTTGTGATCTGGGAAACCACGCAGGCTTGCGATCTTTCCTGCGTGCATTGCCGCGCTTGTGCGCAACCCAACCGGCACTCCCAGGAACTAAGCACTAAGGAAGCGAAGCGGCTCATTGATGAAGTGGCTGCCCTGAAGGCCCCGCTCTTTGTCCTCACCGGCGGCGATCCGCTTAAACGGCCAGACATCTACGATCTGGTCGAATACGCCGCCAAACTTGGCGTGCGGCCTTCGATCTCCCCCAGCGCGACCCCGCTGCTCACGCGGGAAGCGATTTTCGAACTTAAAAAACGCGGATTGGCGCGGTTCTCCATTAGCCTCGACGGTCCCACCGCCGCAATCCACGACGCCTTCCGGCGTGTTCCCGGCTCCTTTGATCGTGTAATGAATGGCGTGCGCTGGGCGCAGGAAGCCGGCCTGCCTGCGCAAATCAATACCACCATCACCCGCCACAATATTCACCTGATTGATCACATGGCCAGGCTGCTGGAGCGGATGCAGATTGTCCTCTGGAGCGTGTTCTTCCTGGTCCCCACCGGCCGTGGCGCGGAGCTGGACATGATTTCGGGGGCTGAAGTGGAGCAGGTGTTTGCGAAAATGTGGGAGATTTCGCAACGTGTGAATTTTGATATCAAGAGCACCGAAGCGCAGCACTACCGCCGCTTCCTCATCCAGCGCCGAACAGAAATGCGCCGTAAAGGTCCGGGCGTTGCCATGCCCACGATGTTCGGCGTCAGCACCCCCGACGGAATTGGCCGCGCGCCACGTGGCATCAACGACGGCAAGGGATTCGTCTTTATCTCCCATGTCGGCGAAGTTTACCCAAGCGGTTTTCTTCCGGTCTCCGGCGGCAATGTGCGCCAGAGCTCCCTTACGGACATTTATCGCAATTCTCCTTTATTCAAATCGCTGCGTGATACAAAGAACCTCAAAGGCAAATGCAGCTATTGTGAGTTCCGCGAGATTTGTGGCGGCTCTCGTTCCCGCGCCTACGCCCTTACCGGCGACATGTTCTCGCAGGAGCCCTGCTGCATCTGGCAACCTCAGAAAATCGCTGCTCCACCTTTGCAATACCAGACGGCCTAAATCCCCCGCGAGGGTGAGTCAGAACCGTTGTATCCTCTGCCATCCTCGCAGATTCATCTTTTCAGGACGAATGAAGGTTCCCGCAGCCTCTGGTGACTAAAGGCACCCTTTGTGCCTGGAATCCTGCCTTTTCCGCAACGTTTTGCCAGCCGCATGCGTCTAACTCGGGATGCAAATCTTTGTCCGGGTGCTTCCCGGTTCTAATCAGTGCCGCAGCGTATAATCCGTAGAGGAAATCATGGAGGAAATTGAAAATGGACGCTCGCTCGAGCGCTTTTTGGCATAATTTTAAGACCCATCGCTTTGCGTACGGTCTTACCATTCTGGTCACGCTGACCTTCGGCATTCTGATCGGTACGATCGTCTCCTATGGGGTAAAGGGACAGGAGAGAAAAAACAGTTCGGCCGACGCCACGCCGCTGACAGTGCCCTCTCCGCAGCAGCTATCCAACCAGTTTGCGCAAATTTCCAAGCAGCTGGAGCCAAGCGTAGTAAATATCAATACTGAATCCTTGATTAAGAACCCTCACCGTGGCGGCGGGAACGATCAGGATCAGAATCCCTTCGATGATTTCTTCAATCATTTCTTCAACGGCCCCGGTCAGAACAACGGACCCATCCGCCAGCGCTCTTTAGGTTCTGGCGTGATCGTCGATCCCAAGGGCTATATCGTTACCAATCGCCACGTGGTAGAGAAAGCGGATCGCATCCGTGTGCGCTTGCAGGACGATCCTCCCGGTGTGCAGCACGATGCCAAGGTAATTGGCACCGACCAGGAGACGGATCTGGCGGTCATCAAGATTGACGTAAACCGCACGCTTCCCGTGGCCAAACTGGGTAATTCCGATAGCATGCAGGTCGGGGACTGGGTGCTGGCCATTGGCAGTCCCTTCGGTCTCACCGAAACTGTTACCGCTGGGATCGTCTCCGCCAAGGGCCGCAACATCGTCCCGAACCGCCAGTTCCAGACCTTCATTCAGACCGATGCGGCGATCAATCCCGGAAACTCCGGTGGCCCACTGGTGAATATGAAAGGCGAGGTCATCGGCATTAACACAGCTATTCTCACCGATACGGACGCTTATGCCGGCGTCGGTTTTGCCTTGCCCTCCGATACGGTCGCCAGCGTCTATAACCAGCTCATCGGTCCGGAACACAGGGTTGAGCGCGGCTCCATCGGCGTGGAGTTTAACGCCCAG
>JBJKQZ010000498.1:0-6942 GCA_046704865.1 Terriglobia bacterium | reverse complement strand
GTGGCGGACTTACGGCCGCAAAAAGTTGTACATTATAAGGTAAAGATAACTAGTTCAAGGAGCGGAATGGCAACAGTTACTTCGGCCTATAAGCCACCCCGGCCATCCAAAGACCTTTTTCTCCACGCCTACCGCGTGATGTACCTGGCAAGGAAAGTTGACGACAAGGAAATCCAGCTCAAGCGGCAGAACCGCGCTTTCTTTCAGATCAATGGCGTGGGGCACGAAGCCATCCAGGTGGCCACAGCTTTGCACCTGAAGCCGGGCGTCGACTGGATTTACCCCTATTACCGCGACCGGGCCCTCTGCCTGCAACTGGGCCTGACGCCGCTGGACATCCTGCTGGGAAGCGTTGGGGCCAAAAACGATCCGAATTCGGGCGGACGGCAGATGCCTTCCCATTGGAGTTCCAGGCCGCTTCACATCGTTTCCTGCTCGAGCGCCACGGGGACCCAGGTTCTGCAGGCCGTGGGGACGGCGGAAGCGAACCGCTTTTTTTCTCGCGTTCCGGAGGCCGCCGAACTGGCGCCCAGCTTCCATGCGGACGAAATTGCCTTTACATCTCTGGGTGATGGCTCAACCAGCGAGGGCGAGTTCTGGGAGTCCCTGAATTACGTCTGCCTCCGCCAGCTTCCGATGGTTTACCTGATTGAAGACAACGGCTACGCCATCTCCGTTCCCGTCGACGACCAGACGGCGGGCGGCAGCATTTCCGGGCTGGTGAAGGACTTCCCCGGCCTCCTGACCGTGGAATGCGATGGGACGGACTTCCTGGAAAGTTACGAGGCGGCCGGCAAGGCGGTTTCCTATGCCCGCAAGCAGAGGAAACCTGCCTTGATCCACGCCCATGTGGTGCGGCCCTATTCGCATTCCATGTCGGATGACGAAAGGTTGTATAAGCCGCCGGAGATTCGTGAGATCGAAGCGAAGCGGGACCCCGTCCACAAGCTGGCGCATCACCTGGTGAGTGCGGGCCTGGCGACGGAGGCGGAGTTGAAGGTCCTGGAAGCTGAAGTGGACCGCGAGGTTCGCGAAGCGGCCGACCAGGCGCTGGCCGCCGCGCCCCCCGATCCCGAAACCCTGATGGACTTTGTTTATTCCCCCACGGTCGACCCTACTTCTGAAAGGTTCGACCATCCGGCCAAGCCGCATGGCGAGCCCAAAACCATGGTGGACCTTCTCAATGCCTGCCTGAGAGACGAGATGGCGCGCGATCCGCGGGTTGTGGTCTTTGGGGAGGACGTCGCCGACTGCAGTCATGAGGAGGACCTGGACAAACTGAAGGGCAAGGGAGGCGTCTTCAAAGTGACGCACGGGCTGCAGCGCCATTTTGGCGCCGCCCGCTGCTTCAACGCGCCCATCGCAGAGGCCAGCATCCTGGGCCGGGCGATGGGCATGGCCACCCGAGGGCTCAAGCCGGTGGTCGAGGTCCAGTTCTTCGATTACATCTGGCCGGCGTTCATGCAGATGCGGAATGAGATTCCAACCATGCGCTGGCGGTCGAACAACGTCTTTTCATGCCCACTGGTCTTGCGGACGCCGATTGGCGGATACCTGATGGGCGGCGCCATCTTTCACAGCCAGTCGGGGGAATCGATATTCGCCCACAGTGGACCCAACATCAGAAAGATTTGACCAGCCGGCCAAGCCGCATGGTGAGCCCAAAACCATGGTGGACCTTCTTAACCACTGCATGAAGGATGAAATGGCGCGCGACCCTCGCGTTGTTGTTTTTGGCGAAGATGTTGCCGATTGCAGCCATGAGAAGGACCTGGCAAAGCTTAAGGGCAAGGGCGGAGTTTTCAAGGTCACCCACGGATTGCAGCGCCATTTTGGCACTTCCAGGTGCTACAACTCACCCATTGCAGAAGCAAGCATCATGGGCCGGGCTATGGGCATGGCGACGCGCGGGCTCAAGCCCGTTGTGGAAGTCCAGTTTTTCGATTACATCTGGCCGGCGTTTATGCAGATGCGGAATGAGGTTCCGACCCTGCGATGGCGGTCCAACAACGTGTTTTCCTGTCCATTGGTCCTGCGTGCCCCGGTGGGTGGGTACCTGATGGGCGGCGCTGTCTATCACAGCCAGTCAGGGGAATCCATTTTGACACATCTTCCCGGCTGGCGCGTGGTGATGCCATCGAACGCTCTGGACGCCAACGGACTGCTCCGCACGGCCATTCGCTGCGACGATCCCGTTTTGTTCCTAGAACCCAAGCACCTTTACCGGCAGACCTACAATCGCGCGCCTTACCCCGGGCCGGACTATATGATTCCATTTGGCAAGGCAAAGCTGGTGCGCGAAGGGAATGATTTGACGATCGTCACTTACGGTTCGCTCGTCACCCGGTCAGTCCAGGCCTGCAGAGAGCTTGAAAAAGAAGGTGTCAGCGCAGAGATTCTGGATTTACGTTCTTTGCAGCCCTACGACTGGGAACTGATCAGTGCTTCAGTGAAAAAGACGAGCCGAGTACTGGTTGTCTACGAAGATTGCATTTCCTGGGGTTACGGCGCTGAGATTGCCGCCCGCATCGCGGACGAGCTCTTCGAGTTTCTGGATGCGCCGGTTCGGCGCGTGGCCGCTAAAGACGTTTACGTGCCTTACCATCCTGTTCTCGAGGATTCAACGCTGCCTCAGGTTTCCGATGTGGTGAGGGCAGCCAGAGAACTGGTTGCATATTAAACAAAGGATGCCAGCCGCGCCACAGGGCTCCTTCGTTTGAAGGCAAGCGGCAGCAGGTTTCTGTCTGGCAAGGGGCACGAACCACGAGACCGGGAGACTAACACAGTAAAGATTCAGCCAACTCCCAGCTCATCGATTTTTTCCAACGGGGTTCCGCATCGCCGGCAGATTACTGCCGCACAATCGCCGCAAACCAGCGGATCATCAACTTCAATTTTGCACAATGGGCAGTAGAGCGACTCACGTTCGGCATCTTCTAATTCTTGCATCAGTTCACCCCGAAAATTGAATTTACTCGGGAGCGTACTGCCAACACTCTTATTGTAATGGATTCATGACATCCTGGAGAAATTCCTGAATCTCCAACTGGAGTTCGTGCAACCTGCCGGTCAGGAAGTGGTCGGCGCCCTCAACAAAGCGCAGCCTCTTGGGTTCATCCAGAGACGAAAAAAGTTCCTCTACCTTTTCCCTTGCGCCGAACCGGTCATTGATTCCCTGCACCACCAGTTTGGGCTTGCGAACGTGGCGAAGAAAGTTGAAATCCGACGAATTCACCGGCAGGCCGATCCCAACCAGGCAGTTGACTCGTTTATCGGCCGAACCCACTGCCAACGCAACTACAGATCCGAACGAAAATCCCATCATCACAACTGGGGTCTGCGGAAATCGCTCCGTGAGATAGTCCAGCGCCGCGCGGGCGTCGTCGCGTTCGCCAATGCCCTCTGCATGCTGCCCTTCGCTGTTGACCACCCCGCGAAAGTTAAAGCGCAATGTGGGGATATCCAGATGGATGGCTCCCTTGGCTGCCCTGAACACCACTTTGTTATGCATCGTGCCTCCATAGAGGGGATGAGGATGGCACACAATGGCGACCTGGCGCGGCCTCCACTCGGGATTCCATTCGAGCAGACCCTCAAGATTCCCGGCCGGCCCGGAAATAGTAAGCCTTTCGATCTTCGTGGCAGCCTCCATTCATTGCGGGTGTTTACATCAATCCACGCAAGAACTGTCACATTAGGCACTCGGGGCCTTGACTGTCAACTCCCGACTTTCGGACGGATTTCCAGGTCATCGTAATTCACAAACCAGTCACGAACCTATGGCACCAGGGGCTGGCGGTTCGGGAGAAGGATTATCAAGCCCGGTGCATGCCGCAAACAGCCCGAAAACGCGTTCAAATCGTCCAAGGCAGTTGTAAACTACAGAGTGAGATTTTTTGCATTGCCGCCGGGGAAGGTCGTTGTTTAGTACGAGAGATAAACTCTTCGCTTACATAGATCACCGGAAATCGTTTATGTTTTGACCGGGAGGGGACCATTAGAAACAAGTTCGTCATCATCATTTCAATCTCAGCTCTAGCCATCGTTATTGGTGTTTATTTTCTATGGTTCCGCGGTTCAGGTTCGGGCGTCCCAATAGAGACCGAGTATGTGACGTCGCCCTCGCTCGATCTGCTGGATACTCCGGCTGTGGTCCACAAAGTGCTTGAAGTCCTCAAGTACGGGGACAAGGTCGAAGTTTTGAAAAAGGAAGCGACCTGGGCGAAGGTCCGGACAGTAAGCGGCAATGAGGGATGGCTGATCACCAAGGAGTTAATTCCATCAAAAGTTTATGAAAGTGGTCAACAACTCCTGAAAGGCCTCTCTGGCAGACAAGTGCAAGCCACTGGACATGCCGTGCTGGCGGCAAATATTCATCTTGAGCCTGACCGCAACGCGCCTGAACTCGGGATGCTGACACAGGGACAAATCCTGGAAGTTTTTGATCGCCGTATGGTGGCAAGGAATGGCGCCGAAAATGGCGCAAAGCAAGGGGCTTCCGCGGCGCCGGTTACGGACGCATGGTATCTCGTCCGGTCCGGCTCGCGCGCAGGATGGGTGCTGGGCCGCCTGATCACGCTCGACATTCCCAACGCAATCTCGCAATACGCTGCGGATTACAATACGGTCGCCTGGTTTGTTCTAAACACAGTCCGGGACGGAAATGACAATGTCCCACAGTATCTGGTGGCCGACCGCGAAGGAACGGTAGAATACGATTTCACGCATGTCCGGGTGTTCACCTGGTCAACGCGGGCGCATCATTATGTCACCTCGTTTGTAAGAAGCGGATTGAAGGGGAGTTTCCCGATCCGGGTTGAGCAGATCGACAATGTTCCGTATTTCCGCCTTAGGCTTGTGGGCGCAAAAGGGAACAAATTTCAAGGTGTTTACGGATTGTTTGACACCATTGTCCGCCCGGTCGGAACGGTGGAGGGCTGGGACAGCAATGCCATGCCCGAGCGGCACGGCCGCAAGTAGATGGAACTTCTGCCGCAGGCGATTCAAGGAAAGGAAAGACTTTGGATTCGCAAAATCCGCCTCTTATTCGGTCCCATGACGTTCCCGCGGCTTATCGGATGATGCGGGCGATCGTACGCTGGGGGCTCCGCCTCTTTTTCCCGCGGCCTCGGGTGCTCAACATTGAACGGCTTGAGCAGCCCGGCCCGGCACTACTCGTCATAGCTCACCCGAGGAGCCTGACGGCGGCATTGCTCCTTGTTGCCGCTCTCGAGCGCCAGGTTTACTGCCTGCTGCCATCCGCAGAATTCCATGGCGTCTTCCGTAGACTTGCTGCGTGGGCGCTTGGAGTGCAGTCCTGCGATTTTACAGCTGAGGAACAGGAGTCCTGGCTGAATCCCTGTTTTGGGGTCCTGGAAAACCAGGGAGCAGTTGCGCTGTTTGCCCGAGAGACAGGGCAGGATGGTGCCGGGAATGCGGCAGTCGCCGGCTTTGCAGCCAGGCTGACCGTGGAAATTCTGTTGCAGGGTCAAAGCAGGATGCAGCCGGCGCTCATTCCCGTCCATTGGCTTCTGGGCACCGAACACCGCGGGCCGGTCCCACTGGTCTACGTTGACAGCCCGATTGATGCGCAGCATTTTCTTCCCAAAGTCGGAGAGGACCTGGCGGAGGCATCTCTTAAACTTGTCGAGACGGTCCGGAGCGCCATGGATGCAAATATCTTTGGCCTTACAGAGTCCGAATTGGAGCATTTCAACGACGAACTGGAAGCCTTGTCGCGCGATCATCTGGCGGAGCAATGGTCCCGGCACTCAGTCTGGAAGCAGCGGCCGGAGGAATTGCAACTGAGCAGTTCTGCCAGAAAATGGCTCGATCACCAGAACCGAACAGACCCTGCGCATCTCGCCGAGTTGCGTGAAGCTCTCCTCGCTTACCGCGAATCCAGCAGATTGCATTCATTGGGAGAATTTGTGGTTGAAACCTCAGGTCTATGGCAAAGGTCCGCATCCAGGGTGGCAATGGCATGGATTGAAACAGTGGCCGGGTTCCCGGTGGCGCTCTATGGCCTGATCAATCATCTTCCGGCATTAGCTATCCTTTCCGCGGCAGGGCGGTTGAAGAGTTCGCCCGAGAAAGACCCCAAAGTGGAATGGCTGCTCAGAATCTTTATTGTTCTAAGCTGCTACACGGCCCAAATTCTTTTCGTTCACTTCTGGTGGGGCAGGGCGGCCGCCGGATACTACACGCTCACACTACCTGTCTCCGGTGCTTACTTGTGGCGCTATCGCTGGCTCCTCCGGCATCGGATTCATGTGCTCTTCAGGAAGGTTTTGCGCAACTCCGGATCGGCCCGTCTTATTCGCCAGAGAAACGAAATTCTGGCGAAGTTTGATTTGGAACTCGAACATTCACTGCAGTCTCCTGGCGCAATGAAACGTCAGGCACCGGAAATTGCTGAATGAAGGGCTGCCAAAGATGGATGAAGTCCCTCCATCCGGAAAAGAGCCACAACCCACGCAGATGGGCGGAGGAATTTTTCGTCTGGAAGAGTTGAGTTTTACTCAACTTGAAGCCCTTGACCGCAACCGCACGGTTGTCCTCTTCACAGTAAGTCCTCTTGAAGAACACGGCCCGCATCTCCCGGTCGGAACTGATATTTTTACCGCTAATTCCATACTGGATAAGCTTGCAGACCGTATACTTCAGGCAAAACCCGGCTGGACAATATTGATCGGCCCAACCGTTCCCATCGGCGCTTCAGCATTTGACCGCGCCGGGACGCTGCTGGCTCGGGCGCGTACGGTGAGGAATGTGACGCTTGATTATGGTTCGGCACTGGCCCGCCACGGTTTCCGTTATCTACTGGTCCTGAATGGACACGGAGGGCCGCGCCATTTCGTGGCCCTCGAGGAGGCTGCAACCTGCGTCTCAAGACGGTACAAGGTTCGAATGTTTTCGGTCAGCGGCCCTGTACTTTGGAAG
>JBJKQZ010000497.1:0-3837 GCA_046704865.1 Terriglobia bacterium | reverse complement strand
ATCAAAGGTTGCGGTTCCCCGCCCGATTTCGTCCAGCAGCACCAGGCTCCGCGGCGTTGCCGTGTTCAGGATGGTGGCCGTCTCCGTCATTTCCACCATAAAAGTGGAGCGCCCGCGTGCCAGATTGTCAGACGCTCCAATGCGGGTGAAAATCCGGTCAAAGAGCGGAAGCTTGGCTCGTTCGGCGGGGACAAAGCAGCCCATCTGCATCATCAGCGCAATCAGGGCGGTCTGGCGCAGGTAAGTTGATTTCCCGCCCATGTTGGGGCCGGTGACGATAATCAGGATATCGGAGGTGGGATTCAGATAGAGGTCGTTCGGAATGAAATGGCCTGCCTCTTCCCGCTTCACGATGTGTTCAATCACCGGATGGCGGCCCTGGAAAATCACCATCTCCCCATTGTCGGAGAACTCCGGCCGGCAGTAGTTTCTCTCTGCGGCAAGATGCGCAAAACAGGCTAGCACGTCGAGCTCGGCCAGGGCCTGGGCCGTCTGCCGGATGCGCCTCGCCTCGCCGCCAACCGTTCGCCGGATTTCCACAAACAGTTGCCGTTCGAGGTCCTGGCTTCTTTCCTCTGCATCCAGGATCCTGGCCTCAAGTTCTTTCAGTTCCGGTGTGGAAAAGCGCTCAGCGTTCACCAGTGTCTGCTTCCGTTCGTAATCGTCAGGCACAAGGTGCAGGTTGGCTTTGGTGACCTCGATGTAGTAACCAAAAACGCTGTTAAAGCGAACTTTCAGTGAATTGATTCCGGTACGCTGCCGCTCACGCGACTCAATCTCGGCGATCAACTGCTTGCTGTTGCGGCTGATTTCCCTGAGGGAATCGAGTTCCGCGTTGTAACCCGGTTGGATCAGGTTACCTTCTGTCAGCAGCGCCGGCGGCTCCGGGTGAATTGAATGTTCGAGCATCTCGTGGATGTCCTGCAGTTCGTCCAGACGCTCATGGAGATCCTGGTATCGCCTGCACTGGAAACTCGACAGGTACGTGCGGACCAGCGGTAACTGTTCGAGAGAGGCTTTCAGTGCCAGCAGATCCCGGGCATTTGCAGATTCCAGCGACACCCGGCCGAGGATTCGTTCCAGGTCCTGAATGCCGTTTAAAACCCGCCGCACTTCTTCACGCGCGATGACGTTGGTGGAAAGCTCTTCAACCGCGTCCAGCCGGGCTTCAATTTCCCCGGCGTCCGTGGAGGGTCGCAGCAGCCAGCTCTTCAGTTTACGGGCCCCAAGCGATGTAACGCACTGGTCGAGGACGGCAAGCAGCGTTGCATGACGAGGTCCTCCCGCCAGCGGCTCAATCAGTTCCAGATTTCGCAGGGTGGCGGAATCGAGAACCAGCGAATCATTTTCCTGATAGAAACGAAGAGTATCGAAATGGTAAAGCGATCCTCTTTGCGTCTCGCGAACGTAATGAAAGATGGCTCCGGCGGCTCCCGCCGCAAACGCATGACCTTCAAGACCGTATCCGGCCAGTGAAACCACACCGAAGTGGTCCTTGAGCAACCTTTAGCCGTACTATCCTCCAAAAACCCACTCCTCAAGATGCGTCTCGGTGATCGGAGGGTCAGACTCCGGAGAAAAATGCACTGAAGCGGTTGATGCCAGCAGCAACTCCCGTGGCCGCATGCGGACAAGTTCTTCCATCAGGCGTTCGCGCCTGTCTTCACCAGTGATCTCCGTCGCTCGGAAATCGCCCGTAGAAAGGTCTGCAAACGCCAGGCCTATGGTGCCATTGGATTCAGCCACCGCGGCAAGATAGTTGTGGTCTCGCGCCTCCAGCACCTGAGATCCCGTGGCTGTCCCCGGTGTAACGACCTGCGTGACTTCGCGCTTCACCAATTTTTTTGCTTTGCGCGGATCCTCCACCTGGTCGCAGATGGCCACACGATAGCCGCGGCGGATCAGCTTGGAAATGTATCCTTCAGCAGCGTGATTGGGAACGCCGCACATAGGCACCGCAATACCTTTTTCCTTATTGCGCGAAGTGAGAGTTATTTGGAGTTCCTTGGCGGCCACAATGGCGTCTTCAAAGAAAAGCTCATAGAAGTCGCCCAGGCGAAACAAGAGAAGAGCGTTTGGATAGCGCTCCTTAATGCCGTTGTACTGGCGCATCAATGGCGTGGAAAATTCGCTCATGGTCTGATTGGCGGGGGCTATTATACCGTGACAGAGGGCAAACAATACAAGTGACTTTTTGGCAGCTTAAGAATCAATTTGTTATGGCGCCTGGACGGAAGGGAGCACGTGAATGTCCGGGAGTTGCCGGTACTTCTGATCGAAATCCAAACCGTAACCGACCACAAAAACATCCGCAATCTCAAATCCTACGTAGTCCGCATGGACGGGAACGAGACGGCGCGACCTCTTGTCAAGCAGCGTCACGACGCGTAGATTGTGGGGCTTATGGACCTGTAGAATTTCCTCCAGGAATTTGAGTGTGCGGCCCGTGTCTAGGATATCTTCTACGATCAACACTTCGCGGCCTTCAATACTGGCTTCTAGATCCTTTGTGATCTTCACCTCGCCTGACGGATTCGTTCCTGAACTGTAGCTGCTGATGCCGAGGAAATCAACGCTCACATCGATTTCAATGTGGCGGATGAGGTCTGCCATAAAGACCCATGCGCCTTTCAGGATACCGATCAAGTGAGGGTTGCGGCCGTGATAATCCTGAGTAATCTGTGCCGCAATTTCACTCACGCGCCGCTCAATGTCATATCTTGAGAGAAGTATCTCCGGAGGTTGACTGAATGTTCCGTGGTCCATGTTGCCCTTCCTCGCCGTTGACGCGCCTCAGAGCCTCTGCTAAGCTATTTTATTCATTGCTTTTGCAAAGGAGATTCTGTGGCAAATCATAAGTCTGCTCTGAAGCGTCTTTCACAGACGCGCAAACGAACTGAACGAAACCGCGCGCATCGTTCGCGCATGCGGCATCAGATTCGTGAGCTTCGCCAGGCGCTGGACGCCAATGACAAGGCGCGCGCCGAGAGCCTGCTGATTCCGACGCTTTCCATGCTGGACCGTATGATCCAGAAGGGTATTCTTCACCGGAACACGGCCGCGCGGTATAAGTCCCGGCTGCGGCTGCGTTACAACGCCCTTTCTTAAAACCTTTCAGGCGCCGGCTGTTTTCCATTGCAGCTTTCAGCAATCCCGTAATTAAGGGCCGGATCCCGCATCAGCGGCTTGCCCTCGCCGGTATCCCTGGCGCCACCGTAATCCGCCAGACCAGAAATTCCAGCAGCAGGCTGGAATCCTTCCATGAGGACTTGATTCCCAGGTCCGCTTGATGGACCAGCGTCATGGCCTGCATCAGTTCCTGTTGGCTGTAACGCCGCCGCGCCAGGGGGGCGATCTCCCACGTTGCATATGGGTTGGACTGCCGCTTCCAGCCGCCGCTGTAACCGCCAGGCCCCGTGGACTTCAGCGCCTGCCGGAACAGATCACCAATACACCAAACCAGCAGCGTTTCCGCCACCTTGCTGGCCACAAGCGATCGCAGAAAACGGAGCGCCTGCTCGCACTGCCGCTCAGCAATTGCGCGCAGCATCTTGCCAATCTCGTGTTCTTCCTGGAATGTTGCGATCCACTGCAAGTCGGAGGGATCAAGGCGTTGTTTCCCCTCCATCGCAGTGATCAGCTTCTCGAGCTCGGTGCGCATCCAGAGGAGGTTGACACCTTGCGGATTGGGATCGCGCGATGAGCTGCCGGGCAGGAACCTTGCCGCGATCTCCTCTGCCAGTTCAGCATCGACTTCCAACCCGGCGCGATGCAGAAACTCTTTTGTCCAAGCAGCCGCCTGACGGATGGAAAGCGGCCGCATCTCCACCACCGTAG
>JBJKQZ010000496.1:0-8855 GCA_046704865.1 Terriglobia bacterium | reverse complement strand
GGAAGCTGTACCTTTCACCGGCCGCAATTCGGGAACTTGCGCTTGTGGCCGGCAGCCATTAGACTGTGGCGCCTTGCCTTGAAGCAAGGCGAGGCGTGCCCAGCACTTTTTCAAAAGCCAGGATGATTTCGTCTTCGTCCCGGGCCGTCAGGCAGGAAGGTATGGCGATAATGATGCTTCTCTCAAACAAGCTATCCGCTGCCGGGCAGGTGCCGTAATCGTAGCTTGGATGCGAAGCCGCGTTCTCCGCCAGTTTCCACGGGAAACCTCCGGCATCAACGCTGGCACGCTGCAAAAGGCTTGCGTTGTTGCTGTAAAGGTGCAGGCCCCAATCCGTCATCACGAGGTTTGAGGTTCCCTGCGGGTAGGTATGAATTCCTTGTGCCCGCAGCTCGTTGCAGACTTCCCGCGCGGTTGCAGCGTCCGCGTAAGTTGTAATCAGGAAGCAGCCAGTGTCTCCCGCCGGGTCAATGATCCTGCGCAATTGAACCGCCGGGTACGCTTCCAGAGCCTTCCGGATTCGGTACTTGCTCCGGTGCATGGATTCGATGACCCGTGGCAGCTTTCGCAGTTGCACGCGCAAAACAGCCCCCCGAAGTTCGTCCATCCTGTAGCCGCGCCCCCAGAAGCGCAGAGAGGGATCGTTCTGGATCAGGCGGCCCTTGGCATCGCGCCCGTAACCCAGGTCCTGCGCCGCCACGGCGCGCTGATAGAGCCGCTCGTCGCTGGTGACCACGCAACCGCCTTCACCGCTGGTCATGTTCTTGTTGAGTTGAAAACTGTAAATCCCCATGTCGCCGAACGTTCCCACAGCCTGGCCGCCCACGCGCCCTCCGCACCACAGTGCACAATCCTCCAGCAGAAAGAGTTTGTTGGCGCGGGCCACTTTGAGAATTTCCTGGATGTTGATCGGCGCCCCGCTCATGTGGACAGCAATAATTCCAGTGGTGCGCGGAGTGATCTGCTTTTCCACGGAAGCCGGGTTCAACCCGAACGTCTCATCGATGTCCGCAAGCACCGGAATTGCACCATGGTTCACAACTGCGGCGATCACAGAAACCCACATGTAGGCGGGAATAATCACTTCCTGCCCTGGCCCCACGCCCAGCGCTGAGAGGGCAACGTGCAGCGCTCCGGTGCCGCTGCTGACAGCAACCGCATGCGGGACTCCCATAAACTCTGCGAACTCCTTCTCAAAGGATTCCACTTCGTGTTGATGGTCCAACCCGTAATAGCGGTAGGGCGAGCGGCTCTGCAATACCCGGACAACCGCATCGACCTCCTCCTGGTCATAATGCTGAGCGCCGGGAAATTCCAGCGGCAGCGGCGCACTCCGTGCGGGTGTTCCACCTTCAATAGCCGGCTTCATGTCTTTTGGGTCTTGCATTTTTCCCTCTATATCTTTCCATTGCAGCTAAGCGCCAATCTTTCCCTCAGGCTATTCATAGCCTGCAACCAGACCGGAACTTTTCACTTCCAGCGTTCCCTTCAGGGCAATGTCCGCTGAAGATTTGCCGATCATGATATCAAACGTTCCGGGCACGACGACCCAATGGTTGTCGCGGTCCAGCAACTGAAGATCTTCCGGCCCCAGCGTAAGAGTGACGGTCTTCTTCTGGCCGGGTTCAAGCGCCACCCGCTCAAACCCATGCAATTGTTTCACCGGAGTTGACACCGGGGCATAACGTTCGTGAAGGTAAAGCTGCACGGTTTCCACTCCGGCTCGTTCGCCGGTGTTTTCATCATCCACCTTTACGTGCGTCTCGCCCTGGCTGAAAATCTGTGGCGGATCAATGCGCAGGTTGCTGTATTGAAATTGCGTGTAGCTCAACCCGTAACCAAAGGGGTAAAGCGGGGTGCCGGGCATATCCACATAACCCGGGCGATGCGATGCCCAAGAATGATGGATCCAATAAGCTTTCGAGGGTTTGTAGTCGTAATAAACCGGCAACTGGCCCACGCTGCGCGGGATGGTAATCGCCAGGCGGCCGCTGGGGTTGGTGTCGCCAAAGAGCACATCAGCCACCGCCTCGCCACCCTTCTCACCTGGATTCCAGGCTTCAACAATGGCGGGAAGATGCTCCGCCTCCCAGCGAACCGATAGCGGGCGCCCGTTAATCATCACCAGAACGGTCGGGGTGCCGGTCGCCGCCACGGCTCGCACCAGGTCTTCCTGTACGCCGGTCAGGTCCAGGCTGGCAACGTCATAGCCTTCTCCATCCGTCGGCGAGGGCGTATTGTGCTCGCCTTCTCTGCGGGCCTGTTCCCCCACCACGACAATCGCCACACCGGCTTTTTTAGCCGCCTCCACAGCCGCCGGGATGCCGCTCTTGTCCTGATCGTTTACAGCGCATCCTTTGGCGTAAAACACCTGGGTTGCCGGGGAGACTTTGGCTTTAATCGCATCAAGGATCGATGCCATATGTTGCAGGATCACTTGCGGAGAATAATCGCCCACCATGTTCGTAGCATTGTCCGCATTGGGGCCGATCACGGCAATGGACTTCAAGTCTTTTTTCAGCGGCAGCGCGTTGTTCTCATTTTTCAGCAGAACAATGCCCTCCTGTGCGGTCCGCAGCGCCAATTCCTGATGTTCCCCGGAGTGCATCACGCGCTCAGCCTGCGCCAGGTCTGCATAAGGATGTTCGAAAAGTCCCAGGCGGAATTTTACTTCCAGCACGCGGCGTACCGCCCGGTCCACCAGCCACATTGGAACTTTTCCCTCTTCCACGTTTTCAATCAGCGGACCCATGTACGCAGGCTCATAAGTGATGTTTACATCGACTCCGGCCTTCAGGGCCAGCGCGCCCGCTTCCTTCTGTGTGGGAACAATGTCCTCATAGATCAGGGTTCCAAAGCCCCCGCCTTCGCTCACTTCGATTCCCTTGAAGCCCAGGTCATGCCGAAGAATGGTGTCATTCCACTTGACCGAGGAGTGTTCGGGCTCGTCTTCGATCTCCGGATAGCCCGCCATCACGCCCAGCGCTCCGGCGCGGAATGCAGCAATCCAGGGCAGCAGGTAATTCTCACGCAGCGCCCGTTCAGAGAGTTCGATTGCACCGCGTTCCAGGCCGCTCGCAGGCTCACTCTGGGTCGGGAAATCTGTCATCAGGGCAATCGTCTTGTCAGGCGCGTCAATGTTTGAGCCTTGCGCGCCGCGCACGATGTTTTCAGCAATGCGGGAATAAAGGTACGGATCTTCGGTGTAGGCTTCCTCGTTGCGTCCCATTCTCGGGTCACGGTCAAGTTCCAGCACCAGCGTGGACAGAACGTGGATTCCCACCGCACGCGACTCCTGCGCCGCCGCCGAATAGATGGACTTTACCAGCGGCATATCAAACGTGCTGCCAATCGCCAGTCCTTCCGGGAATACGGTCGCGCCGGAAAACATCCCGCCATGTGTGCCTTCTTCATCCTCAAGCAGCGGTATCTTCAGCCGGGTTTGGGTCAGTGCAATCTTTTGAAGCTCGTTGAAGTATTCCACCTGCTGCTTGACGCCGTTGTGCAGAATCGTATCCGCCAGCGTAAAGAACCCGCAGCCCGGCCCGATCTCGTTGGTATACGTTCCAGCCGCGAATCTTCGGCAGGCGATCATTTTTTCAGGTATTGTTTTGCCGAGTTCATCCACATAAACGCAGGGCAGATTGAGCTGGCCCACCTTTTCCTTTAGCGTCATGCGGCTCATCAGGTCGTCGACGCGGCGTTCAATCGGCTGTTTCGGGTCCAGATAGATCGGCACAGCGGCCGGCGATTGCGCGATAAGCCGCAGGCCTGCGGGCACGGCAATCCCCAGCAGGACGGCAAGCAGGCCCAGAAGCTTCGGAACCGGGCCCCGCAGCCATCGCAAGCGTCTGCCGCCACTTCCATCAACCGGCAGGGCAGTGGTTGTCTTCTGCAATAAATCACGATTCAGATTCAGCATATGCGTCCTTTAGACTCCTGCCGGATTACAGCGGAAACCAGCGTGGAGCATACTCCGGCTTCTCATCTGAATGCCCGAAAAGGCTTCCCATAGGATAGCTTTCCGGGAAAAGCCTTTGGCCTGCACCCTGGAAAACTCTTCCTCCTGGATTGCTATTGCAAGGGATCGCTCACGGTTATACATTGCCGTGTGCCATGGTGTCAATGCACTTTATTCTCTCAAGAAGTAATTGCCTTCTTTTGAGGGCTGATATAAGTTTATTGCTGCAATTTGAACTCTATTTCCGGTGGCTGGCGGCAGGCCCCGTTAAAACCTGTCAAGCCGCATGTTATGTTTTTCGAACGTATTGCATCCCCTGCCCGGAACTGGATCGGCCTTCTCATGGCCCTCCTGGCGCAAACCAAGGGAGATTTCCAGTCAAATGGGTAATCGAAGCCTGTTTCAGCTATAATGTCGCGGTTCCTGACAAGCCATTTGACTCGTGAGCCGCGAAAGAAGCCTGGATTATGAAGAGACCTGACCTGCTGGGGGTTCTGGAAACGATCTATTCCCAAGGGGATGCTTCGCGAAAGGGCCTGGCGGAAAAGATCGGGTTTGCTCCAAGTTACATCGGTACACTGGTTGCTGAGCTTCGGAACCGTGGCCTGGTACAAGAGGGAGGCCGCTCGCCTTCTCGCGCCGGTCGGCGGCGGGTATTGCTGCATGTGGTTCCCAACCTGGCACATCTTGTTGGAATCCGGATCGGGCGCGCCAACACGCGAATTGTTGTAACCGATCTTCCCGGAAGAATTTTAAGCCAGAAACAGTTGCCAACAGACATCTGGAAAGGCGAGCAGCACGTCTTTGACCTGATCAACCGTGAGATTGATGCAGCACTGGAAACCGATCCTTTGATCAAAGGTGTCGGCATTGCCATCTCCGGAGTGATCGACCGCCATTCCGGGACGGTGCTTTTCTGGCCCAAGGTTCCTGGGTGGACCAACGTGCCGCTCAAGCGAAAGGTTCAGTCTAAGTACGGGTTTCCCGTGGTGGTTGAAGACAGCGTTCGAACCATGGCGCTGGCAGAAAAGCGATTCGGGCAGGCCAAAAAGTACAGTAACTTTGCCTACGTGGTGGTCTCAATGGGTGTTGGGGCGGCCATCTACATTGACAACCGGCTCTACATGGGAGCAAACGACCTGGCAGGAGAGCTTGGTCATACCACAATTGATGAGCGCGGCGACATTTGCTCTTGCGGAAACCGCGGCTGCCTGGAGGTTTACGCCTCGGGTTGGGCGATCATCAATCGCGTCAAGAGCGGGCTGCAACAGGGAGTTCACTCCGGCCTTGCGCCGCTAATGGAAGATCATCCCGAAAAAATTTCCATTGAGGCGATTGTAAACGCCGCAAAACTTCGAGACCAGTTGGCCCACACCGTCCTGTGGGAAGCAGGCCTGCATCTGGGTACGGGTCTCGCGACCATTGTGAATCTGCTGAATCCGGAAGCCATTGTGCTGGGAGGAGAAATCCCGCGTGCGGCAAAAGGATTTCTACTCAAGCCCCTGTTCCACTCCTTCCGAGGGCGTGCTTTTCACCGCTCTGTGAGAAATCTGAAAGTAACGGTTTCACGCCTGGGCGGAGAATCAGGGGCCGTGGGAGCAGCCATCCTGGTTGCTGAAAAGATGTTGCCGAGCTTTCTCTGACTGCGCGCGGCGAGGCAATGCGCACTGAAAAGAAGTATTTACAGGGCAAGCACTGAGGTGTATTAGAGGGAGTAACCAGATCACATCTTTCCCAAGTGAGAAGAAAACTATGACTGAAAAAATTGCACGAAGAGGGTTTTTGAAGACGGGGGGGCTGGCCGTGGCCAGCGCGCTTTCAATAAGTTGTGGGCAACAGAAAGAAACTGCGCCGGCGCCAGCTGAAAGTGCGGTCCAGCAACCTTCCACGGAATTTGCCGCACAGCAGCCACGCCTTTTGCCGGGATGCTGCGCCTATTCGTTCAACACTTACCTGTCCAAGAAGAAAATGACTTACCCTGAATTCTTCGACAAGCTGGTGGAGATGGGCTCGGTGGGAGCCGACATGACGGTTTACTGGTTCAAGTCCACTGACCCTGCCTATCTCGATGATTTGCGGCACCTGGCCTTCAAAAAGGGAATCCCGTTCTCAGGCGCAGCCTGCGGCTCCAGCATGGTGCAGGCCAGCGCCGCCAAGCGGCAGGAGGTCCTGGCTGAAATCAAAAAGTGGGTGGACGTAACGGACCGGCTGGGCGCCTCGCACTTGCGGATTTTCGGAGGGCCATTGCCATCCGGTGCAACCGTGAAACAGGGGGCCGACTGGGTGGTGGAGGTAATGAAGCCTGCCTGCGACTACTCCAGCAAGAAGGGCATCACGCTCGGCATTGAAGATCATGAAGGAGTCACGCAGAATGCCGACATCTGCCTTGAAATCATGCACCGCGTGGATTCACCCTATGCCGGGATTAACCTGGACATCACAAATTTTGTGGCGACGGCCAGCGCCGATCCCTACGCCCAAATCAAAGCCTGCCTTCCTTCTGCGACGCACAGCCATATTCGCGACCACTTTGAGGACGGCTCGCCCGTTGATATGGACCGTGTCTGGCGTCTGTTTGCGGAGGCCGGTTATAAGGGTTTCATGTCAGCTGAGTATGAAGGCAAGGAAGACGCCATGACAGGCGTCCCCAAATTGATGGACAAAATCAAAACTCTTTGCCGGAAATACTCCACGGTGTGAGCGTTTCGCAGGATGTGATGTTGATTTTTCGCGATCCATGCGGTCGGCTCAGGGAGAACTCTGCTACAGGGAAGTCTGACGGATTTCTGGAGGTCGTATGAGCAGCATTGAAACAGAGGAAAAGGGAAACACGCTTAACGTGCCGGCAAAAGCGGGCGCAGGCCTTGCCATTCCCGCCGGGATTACGTTTATCACTCGTCCGGATCGCGTTTTCGGGGCCAATGATCGTGTGCGGGTTGGCGTGTGCGGCATCCGCGGGCAAGGGTTCACGCACGTTGAGGAATACTCCCAGCTGGTGAATGCGGAAGTCGCGGCGGTTTGCGATGTGGATGAAAACATCATTGCCGGCCGCCTGTCTGACATGGACAAGATGGCCTTGCAACGGCCCAAAACCTACATCGACGCGCGAAAGCTGATGGAAGATAAATCCATTGATGCCATTTCGATCGCGACGCCGAACCACTGGCATTCACTGCTGGCCATCTGGGGCTGCCAGGCCGGTAAGGACGTTTACGTTGAAAAGCCATGCTCACACAACTGGTGGGACGGCCACCAGCTAGTGAAGGCCGCTGAAAAGTACAACCGGATTGTTCAGCATGGAACAAACTCCCGGTCGGACCCCGCAATTATCGAGGGCATCCAGCAAATGCGAGACGGGTTGATTGGCGAGGTCTACCTGGCACGTGGCCTCTGTTTCAATTGGCGGAACACCATTGGCCACACTCCCGTCGAGCCCGTTCCCGCCGGCGTGCATTATGACTTGTGGACGGGCCCCGCTCCGCAGCACGAATTCACACGCAACCACTTCCACTACAACTGGCATTGGTTCTGGAACTATGGGAACGGCGACATCGGCAACCAGGGGATTCACCAGATGGACGTTGCACGCTGGGGGCTGGGAGTTGGTTTTCCTTCCAAAGTTTCAGCCAGCGGCGGGCACTTCATGTTCGATGATGACCAGCAAACTCCCAACACCCTGACTTCTGTTTTTGAGTTCGACACGCCGGACGGAAAGCGGAAGATGCTCGAATTCGAAGTGCGGCACTGGATCAGCAATCACGAAGCAACCATTGGTACGCCCGGATTTGGTATTGAAATCCCCGGCTTCATCGGTCCACCGAGAAAAGAACCTCGCCATCCTCGGGGTCCTTTCAATACCGTGGGCAACATCTTTTACGGCTCCAAGGGTTACATGGCCTCGGACAATGAGGGCTTTCCGTCGTTCAGGACTTGGCTGGGAAGGGAGCAGGAACCAGGCCCCAGCGCCATTCGTGGAGGGAACAACTGGGCCAACTTTATCGATTGCGTTCGCAGCCGCAAGAAGGAAGCGCTGAATGCGCCGATCGAGGAGGGACACATTTCCTGCACGCTGGTCCATCTTGCCAACGCTTCCTACCGTCTTGGACGTACTTTGCAGTTTGATCCCCAGAAGCAGGAAGTGATCGGCGATGAGGAAGCAAACCGCCTGCTGCGCGGACACTATCGTGAACCTTTTGTAGTTCGCGAGGAAGTGTAATCGCCGGAGTCAATGTTTCAAGTTGCAGAGTGACGCCGAGCCCCGACGCATTGGCGGAGAGTCCGGCATTTAATTTCTCGCTTTAAACAAATGCATAAGTCAGCACCCGGTTAAGGAGTTCATCATGCGTAATCTGGTTTCCATTCGCACATGGTGTTGGGTTGGCATTCTTGCTGGAGCTTTTACTCTGGGAGCATACGGCGCAGGCCCGGGAAATCTCCAGGTGGGCGCCGCGCGGGTGGATATCACCCCGCCTGCAGATGCCGCGCTCCCCATGAGCGGGTATGATAGCCGTAAACAGGGCTTCACAAAGATACACGACCACATTTATGCGCCCGCCATAGTGCTGAGTGACGGTACTCACGAGGCAGCCATCCTTTCCTGGGAGTTGATTGGAATGCCGGATGGCGTGTGGCGCAACCTTTCACAGCGAATCAGCAAAGAGCTCGGCATTCCTGCGGTTAACCTGATCCTGGCCGCGGAGCACGTTCACAGCGCGCCGACGGTGGCGGGTGCTTACACAAAGGGCACGCCTCCGACGATTGCTTACACTGCAAAGCTTGAGGATGCCGCTTTCGAAGCCGTCAAACAGGCAAAGGCAAACCTTCAGCCGGCGCGTTTCGGCTTCGGAACGGGAAAAGCCTACGTCAACATCAATCGCCGCGAACACTTCCCGGA
>JBJKQZ010000495.1:0-3797 GCA_046704865.1 Terriglobia bacterium | reverse complement strand
GATCCACCCACCTGAAGGTATCTGAATATAAAAATACCTTAAGGTGGAAACCTGACTGGGCTTATGGGCCCTCCCCCACCCCAATATCAAGATCTTTCCCTACGGTACGACTACAAGCTCAGGATTTTGCCAGAGATATTTGACCGAGTCAAGGCAGAAATTTGGTTTCGACTGGTCTTTCGCACAGGTCAAAAGCTGGTCAAAAATCAACGTATCTGTTTGAACCATTTAATCTTATTCCAATAATTAGGTTCTTGGAAAATAAGTCCGTCCAGCCGGCCTACTTACATTTTTATACTAAAGGACTAACCTTTACTAAGTTGTCAACTTTCGCTCGATATTTAAACTGTGCAAGGTAGCTCCAAAGGGCCTCTTCTGGCACCTCGTCATATCCCTGACATTCGCGCGGGTACATTAGGATTGGGAAAACCGGGTGGCACGGTATTTAATGGTTAACCCCGCGCTGTGCTTTGGGATTCATGCCGACCTGCCATGAGAGGAGTGAGTCCCCTGCGTCTCAGGGTGGCGAAGAGGGCGAGCACCACAAATACTTCCGTTCCCACTACCGCCGCCGCCATTCCAATTTCCGCAAACTGCGGAGCCAGTGCCACTGCGAGAATCAGGTTAATCACACCTCCGCTCAGAATGACGCGGTTGAATTGCCGGTCGAGCCCGAGAGGGACCATCCACAGAACTCCAAACATGGTTCCGATCGCGTCAAGCAGCGGAAGGGCTGCCATCACCTGAAGTATCGGGATGGACTCCCCAAAGCTCTTGCCAAGGATCAGAGGCACAGCCCAAGGCGCTCCCAGCAACGCGGCCAGGGCAAGAACCAGGCCGGTTGAACTCATCAGAAACATGCTGAACCGGGCAAGGCGGTTTGCAGCCGGGCGATTATTCTGCACCAGATGGCTGATTCGTGGATAGAGGCTCTGGTGGATAGGGGCCAGTAATCCCATCAGCGCCCGAGCCAGCCTTTCGGCTCCTGCATATATTCCCACGGCTTCCGGCGAAGCGAACAAGCCCAGGATAAAAGCGTTGCCGGCGCCATAGAGGCTCATGGAGCTGCGGAAAAGAAACATACTCCATCCCATGCGCAATGTGTCGCGGACGAGCCCCCAGGCAGGAAGCCTGACGGGGATTTCACGATAAACGAGCGCCGTGGCAATGATTACGGATATCAATGAACCGCTCCCTTGCAACACCAGCACCTTCCAGCCGTCGCCCGGATGACGAACGATGATGAAGATCCCTGCGGTCGCGGCGGCTTTTCCCATGACGTCCAGCACGGCCACCAGCCGCATGCGCTCAAAACCCTGGTAATACCAGAGCATGCTGAAGGACTGTGCTATGGCCCAGAATACGGCTGCCCACAGGTAAATGGGATTTTTACGGAAGAGCGGGATCCACGATTCCAGGAAATAAGCGATGACAACAATCGCGGTTGCAAGCAGTACTTTGGCGCCCATCACACCGGCCACCAGGTTTGCGAGTTCGCTTGTAGATTCGCGATACTTGGCTACTGCGCGGGTAGCGGAAAGTTGGAACCCGTATTCAATCCCGATGCCCGCGTATGCCCCGAATGCCTGCGCAAAGGCCACCAACCCCCAGGTTGCTACTCCCAGCACCCGGGTCAAGTAAGGAACAGTGATGAGCGGCAGCAGATAACTGGCGAATTGCACTCCGTAGAGAGAAATCACGTTTCGCGCCAGTCTTCTGTCCAGCGACCATTCACGTAATTTCGCGCGGATGTTCTTCATGCCGCATCGTCCCCACTTTGCGCACTCAAGCTGCGCACTCTGGTGTGATTAACTTGTGTAACGGAGGCAGGGCTGGAACTCAATGGAATTCTTTGGCAGGTTATTGAAAAATGAGAACCGCCATGCTGAGCGTAGCGAAGCATCTGCTGTACCTTATCGAAAGGAAACAAAGCAGACCCTTCGTTACGCTCAGGATGACATGGCACAAGGGGCTTGCTCCTGAGAAATTCCGCAACTTTGCTACGCCTACCAGCGCTGGTGGACCCTGGCACGAAGCCGTTTATCATAAAGTTCGCGGACTTTTTGCATCACCTCATTACTGAGCGGCGCCAGGTCTGAAGCGTGTGCGTTGTCTTCCACCTGGGAGGGCCGCTTGCCGCCCGGAATTGCGCAGGTGACGGCGTCAAACATCAATATCCAACGCAACGCAAATTGGGGCATGGTGGCCCCGGGCGGGACTAGCGGGCGCAACTGGTCAACGATTTCGAGTGCCAGATCGTAATCGACTCCCGAAAAGGTTTCGCCCTTATCAAATCTGGCTCCCTCTCGATTGAAGTTGCGGTGGTCGTCTTCGCTGAATTTTGTTTCCTTTGTCATGCGGCCGGTCAGCATTCCGCTGGCCAGCGGCACACGCGCCAGGATTCCCACTTTGCGGCGTTTGGCTTCCGGAAAAAAGAGTTCCGCCGGGCGATGCCGGAACATGTTGAAGATGATCTGGACGCTCTGGATGCCGGGGTATTCGAGCGCCATGAGCCCTTCTTCACAGGTGTGAACACTGACGGCATAGTGACGGATCTTCCCGGCCTTCGCCAGCCCTTCCAGTGCCTCAAACGTTTCAGGAGTGTAATAGACCTTGTTGGGTGGGCAATGGAGCTGAACGAGGTCCAGGCAGTCCGTCTGCAGATTACGAAGGCTGTCTTCCACAAAGCGGGTCAGGTTTTCGCGGTTGTAGCCTTCTGCTGTGTGCGGGTTCAGTTTGCGGCCGGCCTTGGTGGCGATATAAAAGGTTTCTTTCCGTTCCTTGCGCAGTTGGCCAAGAAGGCGCTCGCTGCGCCCGTCGCCATAAACGTCAGCAGTGTCAAAAAAGTTGATCCCAACATCGAGCGCTTTGTGGAGCGCCGCCATCGACTCTTTTTCGTCCACGCTGCCCCACATCGATCCGATGGCCCACGCACCAAAACTGATTTCCGAAACCTTCCATCCCGTCCTGCCCAGTTCCCGATACTTCATTGTTCACTCCCTTTTGATGTTGTCTTGTGTGATGTGACACTTCAAGCGCGCTGCGGATCGATGCCCGATTGGCTGTAAGTTCTTATCCCTTTCCAGCTTCTTACAGGCTCTTGTCCCGAATGGCGACGGCCTGATCGATATCCGATGCGGGAATATTGAGCGGCGGCGACATGCGCAGGACGTTGGCATAAAGGCCGCCTTTGCCGATCACCAATCCGTTTGCCCTTGCGCGTTCCAGGACTTTGTTGGCGAGGTCGCCGGCCGGCTCCTTGGTTTTGCGGTCTTTGACGAGTTCGACACCCTGCATCAGTCCCATGCCGCGAACGTCGCCGATTGAGGCGTGTTTTTCCTTTAAGGCCTCGAGGCCGTCGCGGAACCGATTGCCGGCGGTTTCAGCGTTATCCATCAGCCGGTCTTCTTCAATCAGGTCGATAGTGGCTTTGGCTGCCACGCTGGTGACGGGATTTCCGCCAAAGGTGGAAATGGTGAGGCCCTTGTAGCTGTCGGCTATTTCCTGCCGGGTGATGGTGCAGCCGACGGGAACTCCGTTGGCCATGCCCTTGGCTAAGGTCATGATGTCCGGCTCAACCTCCCAGTGCTCAATGCCGAACCAGCGCTTGCCGGTGCGCCCGAAACCCGCCTGGACTTCGTCGGAAATAAAGAGACCGCCATAATTCCGCACGATGTTGGCCACAATCTTGAAGTATCCCGGCGGCGGCACCACGACTCCGCCAAGCCCCTGGATGGTTTCCGCCAGCAGGCCAGCCACGGCCCCGCCGGTGGAGGTTTTGATAACTTCTTCCACGT
>JBJKQZ010000494.1:0-2697 GCA_046704865.1 Terriglobia bacterium | reverse complement strand
CCGCTTTCTGTAATAACTTCGTCTTTGACGTGCGACATGTTGAAGACGTGCTTGAACATGGCCTCGACTCCGCGGTAATTGTAAGCGGGGTCGCCCTTCAGCATGGTGTTGCCAAAGTCCGGCAACGCACGGAGGTAGGGATTGCCCGCCTTCTCAATAACCTTGACGATGAAGAACGGGTCTTCGTTTTCAAGGCTGTCGTTCTCGAGGTTGACAACAATATTCTTTCTGGCTCCGTAGTCCGCCAGTTCACCCAGGCTCTGGGCCGCGAGGTCAACTCTTGGCTTGACGCCACGCGAGCCGCCAAGGTGCTGGCGGACGCTCGGGGAGCCCAGAACAACGGCAATGTCGATCCATGGTTTGCTTTTTTCGATGGCCGCTTTTCTCACAGCGGTGTTGGGATCCCAGAACTTACCCCCCCCAAGGCCAAGATCAACAAACCGCGAGCCTGCCTTTGCCATTTCCTTGCGAAGAGTCTCCAGATATCGCGGTTCTGTGGAAGGGAAGTGCGCACTGAGCGGGTTGATGTTATGAATGTTGAATTTCTCGATTGCCATCCTGGCAAACCCGATGATATCCATTCCGGGCTTGCTGCGGTCGCGGTTCGAGTTGCCGGGGGCCTCCATGTAGGCGCGGAAGGGCCACGAAGTTAATGCCAGTCGGTCAACTGGTTTTGTCGGGAAATGGAACTCGGGTTCGCGCGCGAATGCGGTTGAGCCAGGGTTCTGCCAAAGTATGCCAAGAGCGAATGCCGCAGAACTTTTTAGCAGGTCACGACGAGAGAAATTCATGGCTTCCAGTCTCCATAACCGTGTCCGCGCGTATCGCCATCAACAGATACACTCGTATGCGATACCACCGCGCGAATACACAAATATCTCGACCCGTCGAACCCGACTAATCAACGCACAAAAGTGCCAGTAATTGCAGATCGAAAGTTCCCGAAAGGAATATCATAACGATTTACAAAGTGTCAAGCATTATTAATCATTGCTTTTGTGAAATTTTCAGAAAGTCTTTCTTGATTTCATCGCCTGCGCAAAGCAAATTTCATTGAATGGCCTGGGTCCCAAGCGAACCCGCGACAGAAATTGCGATAGACCGCATAATGGTGTGTTGATGATTCCGAGGCAGCACCCAGGGTGGGGCGTTTTTGATCATTGCGCGGGGAGAACCCATCCGGGATGCAGCTCGACGGAATTTGCTGTGCAATTCAGATCGACAAACTTACTAAAGATTGTGTAATTTGAGCGTTGCCCCTTTTGAAGCAGGTGAGAACCTGAAATAGTAGATGTATGCCTTTTCGCCGCCGAAATTGAAGTAGCATGATCGCCACAGGCAATCGAGGACCCGTCGCGTGAAATTTCTCCACAGTCTCGCTGAAAAGCTGGAACACACTTTGTTGCTCTATGGGGGCTGGGGGCTTGTCGGGATCGCTTTTCTTGACTCTGCTGGCCTTTCAATGCCGGGCGTGAAGGATTTCCTGCTCATCTACCTTTCCAGCCGGGACCCCTCGCGAGCTTGGATCTACGCTCTTGGCTGCATGATGGGAACCGTTGCGGGCTCATACCTTATTTACCTTATCGGACAAACAGGCGCGCGGCTCATAAAACGAAAGCCTTCCGAACGTGAAATGAGCCGGGCCAAGAAGTGGCTGGTTAAGAACGATTTTCTTACGGTACTGGTGGCATCGCTATTGCCTCCTCCGCTGCCTTTCAAGCCAATTTTACTGGGCTCGGGGGCATTGCGGATCAGCCCTTTCCGTTTTATCTGCGCATTAATGATCGGTGGTATGCTGCGCTTCGGCGCTGAGGCATGGATCGGAGTTCGCTACGGAGCTGGCGGAGAAGACTTCCTCAAGAACAACATCATCTGGATATCTCTCGGGTTTGTCGCCATTGTGGTGATCTCCGCCCTTCTCCATCATTGGTGGCGGGGTTCAGGAGACGGAGATAAAGACGCGAAGCCTTCACTGCCTTCGCCTGTTTCCTCGAACCACAGTCAGGACTGATTGTTCTTAAACTTTCCTGTAAAACTGAAGGCCTGCGATTGCACGTGCAATGACTGGTTAAGTTCTATTCTGATTGCGAACCCGCCAGTTCTCAGATTTGCCGGCTGAAAGCGAAGGTCCCGGATGGTCACTGTCGTGCCGTTTTCATTAGGAACGACTTCAGACCAGGGGAAGCGTGCAAAATCCATAAAGACACGCGCGGTTCGCGTTTTCAATGCTGCGTCAAGCGCGGGTGAAGGCTCAGGTTTGCGAAAAAGACGGGCATCTTGAGCGTTGACTCCCATGGCAAGCGAATCCACTTGCAGGACCTCATATGCCTGCGAGGTTTCAACGATGCCGGTCCAGACAAAGGGATTTGTGAAGCTCGGGAACGCGCCAATGCTTTGCGGAATCGACTGTTGATAGTTGATTGAGTCCAGCATGTTCAGGGCCCGATGGCGGCTGAAATCCCGTAGGCCCCACAGTGCAACTACGGCGCAGAGCGAAATGATGGCTCCGGTCCGGAAGCCCGTTTTACGCGCGCCAACTTCCTCCGTAATCAGTCGGAACAGGGCCGGCAGGCCCAGTCCTACGATCAGAACCGCCCACAGCAGGGGATCGACGATAGGCTCGATGTTCCAGGCATACCAGCGCCCGCTGAAAGGTAGGAACGGGCGAACTCCATAAGAATTTGTAAAGTCCAGGAG
>JBJKQZ010000493.1:0-2819 GCA_046704865.1 Terriglobia bacterium | reverse complement strand
TCAAAGTGCGTGCCTACCGTTGAGGCCAGATGCCCGCCGGCGGAAAATCCCCAGATACCAATGCGGCCAGGATCGATGCCGTAATCTTTGGCATGGTAGCGGACGTACCGCATGGCGCGCTGCCCGTCCCACATTTCAATTGGATAATGATAACGCGGCCCCAGGCGATACTTCAGGACAAACGCGGCGATGCCGATGGAGTTGAGCCATTCGGCAATGTCTGTGCCTTCTTTTTTCATGGCAAGGTGGACGTAGCCGCCTCCCGGGCACACCACGACTCCGGTGCGCACCGCTTTCTTCTGGTCAGGAAGAAAAATCGTGAGAGTCGGTTGGTCCTCAGGATTGTTGCCTTTGGCGCCAGGCGCGCCGCCATGCCACAGCAGCACAGTCTGGTGGATTGCAGCCTGCGAGCATACGGCGGTGAAAATTACGAATAGAATTGCGATGGTGGCCTTTTTCAACTTCACACCCTCCTTTTATGGCGGCTTAAATTAGAACTCAGCGCAGGATGGTAACACAGGATTGTGCCAATCGAAGGATGAAAGGCGGATAAGAAGACGTTCTGCCAGGGAGGGCCGTCCCATGTCATGCTGAGTGTTGACACGGCCCGCTGCGATTATCAGAAAGCAAGCTGCCAGGCGATTCCGAAACAGAAATAGAAATCCATCGCTATTCCAAATGAAAAGCTCCGGCGATCTGTTGCACGACAAAAACAAGTCTGTTGCGCAGCCTGCTAATTCTTGGACACCGCGTGCACGGAAACCGAGGACAGGGAAGCGCACGATTCCCGTTTGATAATCTCGGTTGGAATCGTAACCTGGCGCGGCGGAAGTTCAGGCTCCGCAATGCGGCTCAGCACCAGTTCTACTAACTGGCTGCCCAGCAGTTCCGGGAATTCACGAATGGTGGTGAGCTGGGGGCTCAGCAGTGATCCGAAGGTGTCATTGCAGGCGACGATGCTCAAATCATTGGGGATATGTTTCCCCGCCTCTCTGGCTGCGCGATACACACCCCGGGCAGCCGGGTCGGTTCCTGCAAAAATGGCGGTCACGGTCTCACCGCTTCCCAGGACAGATTTGGCGGCAAGATAGCCCACTTCCTCTTCTTCTTGAGAGTAGAACTCGCTCAAGCGAGGCATTAATCCCGCGTCTTTCATGGCCCGGTTATATCCGCTAAAGCACCGGGCAAACCAGGGAAGTTTGGTATTGCCCACAAACCAGATGTTCCGGTGGTTAAGGCCTTGCAGATAGCGGGTGATCTCATATGCGCTCTGGATATCGTTGGAATAGACGACGTCGTAATCCAGGTGTTCTGTTTCGTTCAGCAGTAGGTTGTTACCGAGTGCCGCGAAGGGGATTCCGCGATGTTTTAGTGCAACCAGAAGGTTTTCGGAGTTGGTTCCAGCCAGGATCGCGGCGCGAATGATGTCACGCCTCCGCAGTACCTGGGGAAAGCGCAATTCCTTCCAGGGAACGCTGGGCTGGTAATTAAAGGAGAGAAAAATAGCGTCCCATCCGTGCGACGTGCAGTAGTCCTGTGCCCCGGCCAGAACTCTGGAGTGAAACATGTGCAGCATGTGGCGATTGCCAAGGACGAAGGCGACTGTTCTGGATCGGGTCGTGTCCTGAAGGTTGATTCCGATTTCAACTGCCGCTTTCCGCACTCTGTCCTGAAGTTCCTGGCTGACGCGCGCCGAGCCGTTCAGGATGCGCGAAACTGTTGCAACACTTACGTTCGCCCTGGTGGCAAGTTCCTGGACTCTAAGCTTACCTGCCATATGATTTCCTTTCTATCCGCTAGTATGCCCCTGACCCTGTGCACCGAGTTTGAATCAGCGATGCCCATTCATTTGCAAGAAGGTACCAGAAACTTTACCAATTTGCATGAATTTTCGTAACGGGATGAATTATTCCAGAAAGTTCGTTTCAACTCGCGATTTGATGGCGGCCGCGGATTTGTTCAAGAAATCAATAACTTCCCAGTCCAACACGCCTGCCCGACTATTCTATTATGAATTTTTTCCAGCAATTTTTGCAAATTCGTGTTGACCATATCCACCAAAGGTGGTAAATAGACGGCTTAGACTGGCCCGTTTGAGTATTGGTCATTCATAGGTTCCGGCCAACACATTTGCAGCATAGATCGATCCACGTGCTATTATCCCGTCGCGCTAATTTCCTTTCGCGATGATGAGCCTTGTCTTTGTGATTGGCACGACGCGAGCTTCGCAAGTCGCTCTTGCCAAACGGGTCTAAACGGTAGGAATAAATAAGCTGGAATTCTGAAATCATGGCAATGCGGAGGTTCAAAGAGTTGAAGAATATTAAAACGGTATTCGTTCTATTTGTATTTGCTGGAGCTTTGTGTTGTTTTTCCACACTTGCGGCAGGGGCCTCGGAGCCGGTGCAGTTCGTAAGGCAAGGTGATGAAATTCATGTGACGATCGGCGGCAAGCCCTTTACGACTTATTACTTTAATCCAGATGTTGCCAAGCCGTACCTGCAGCCGTTGCGGAGCGCTGAGGGCACCGACATCTCACGCAGCTATCCCATCGGCAATACCGTCCCGGAAGCCAATCGTCATGACCATGCGCTGGAGCCGCATCAGCGAGGTCTTTATTTTGATCACGGCGACATCGACGGGCTCGATTTCTGGGGCGAAGAAGCGTTCAACAAGTTTTATGGCCGCGGGGGCAGCTACGCTTACGGGCGTATGGTGTTTCGCAAGCTGGATGAAATGAAGGGAGGTCCGGATTCCGGGACGATCCAGGCGGAATTTGACCTAATTTCTCCCAACAAGCGCGTGATTGCCACTGAGAC
>JBJKQZ010000492.1:0-5517 GCA_046704865.1 Terriglobia bacterium | reverse complement strand
ACGCGAAATACTTCCTCGGCAACTTTCTTTTTGCCCATTCGCGTTACACGGAAGCCGCAGATTTGTGGAAGCAGGCTGTTGACGAAGGTTTCCACTACGCGGTGCTTTACCGGAACCTTGGAGTTTACGCGTGGAAGGTGCAGAATGATCCAGCAAGTGCGGCAACGTATTATGCCGAGGCTATCAAGCAGACTCCAAACGACTATCGGCTCTATGTAGACCTTGATGAGCTTTACACGCAACTCGGCAAAACGGGCGAGCGGGAAAAACTCTTTGCCAGCGCTCCGCCGGAGGTGCTTGGGAAAAACGTTGTCCGAAATCGGCGGGTTTTACTGGATGTCCAGGAGCGGCGCTACGATGAAGCCCTGAACGTGCTTCGGGGATACAACTTCAAGGCGGCGGAGGGTAGCCGGGTCAGTCACGAATTGTTTGTTCTGGCCAACGTCCAAAAAGGCCGGGCGGCGTTGGCGGCACGGCAATTCGGGGCGGCAGAAGAGTCATTTCGGGCAGCGCTCGAATATCCTGCAAACCTCCCTGTAGGCAAGCCTGAACATCCTCAAGACCAGGAGGTGTTCTATTGGCTGGGCCGGGCGCTTGAAGCGAAGGGCGAAAAAGCCGCGGCGCGCGATGCCTGGCAGCAGGCCGCTGAAGGAATGCGCGCGGGGCAGGACGAATCGGAAGAGGAAGGCGGTGGAGGATCTTCAAGTTTCTATGCCGCGCTGGCGCTCGACCGCCTGGGGCACATCGATGAGGCCAATGGTATTTTGGAGGGATTGGCCGCCGGACCCGCGGATGGCCGCAAATCGGCATACGACTATTACCTGGCCGGACTGGTTGAGAATTTCCGCCAGAAAGATGGCCAGGCGACGGCGAATTTACAGCGCGCGATTGAGCTGAACCCGGAACTCTGGCAGGCTCGATTGGAACTCCAGCACGTCGGTGGTTCGAATTAACAAGGATGCGACCTGTGGCACCGAGTCGCCGCGCTGTTTCATGCAGTGTGAATGCTTTCAGTTCGGCAAGGTGCCCAATTGTCTGTAACCTGTAGATTTGACTTTTGGGTGTGGCTTTCGATATCCTGCGGATTGTTTCGAAACACCAAAATTATATTGACAATATGCCATCAATATAAGAGATTAACCTCGCTTCCCGGAGTCACAGTTTTCACTTAGAGAACTGTCCCGATTCAGGACAGTGCCTTACAAAATTGCGGAGCGCTCGGTGAAAACTGCGGTTTATTGATGGCTCTTGTGGTGGACAGTAAACTATTCAATTAAAAGTGTTTAAATCAGTTTGACCATGAAAACTTTAAAACCTCACGAAAGTAACAAGCGATCTTCAAATTCAGGCAGGGGCCTGCTTCAATTTGGCTTCATGGCTTTTTTCCTGCTGGTTGGGTTATCCACTGCAGCCCTGAATGCCCAGACGGCCAATACCGCCGCAGCGCAGGGGGAAGCCGCAGTGCACAGGCCCGGTCCTGTTTACGTCATCCTTTGGTTTGACACGGAAGATTACGTGCTGCCTCAGAGCGACGATTCCGCCAAGCGGATTGCGGAGTTCCTCACTTCGCAAGGAGTCCACGCCACGTTCAAGGTGGTGGGTGAAAAGGCAAGAACCCTGGAGCGGCGCCACCGGGAAGACGTGATTGCCGCCCTGAACAAGCATGCCATCGTATACCATTCGAATTTCCATAGCTGGCGCGCCAGCCCTGCGGAGTTTGAAGAGCCGCTCGACTGGGAGGACGGCGTGCAGGAATTCATTCGGCGCGAGCAGCCGGGCATTGATGACATCCGCCGGATCTTCGGCAGGATGCCAACCGCATATGGCCAGCCAGGCAGTTCATGGTGCCCGGAGGCGCAACCTGCCCTCAGGAAAATGGGAATCCATGTTTACCTGGATGACGGCGACCAGGTTGGTCTTGACGGGAAGCCTTTCTGGTACGGTGGAATTCTCAACATATACGACATGAAGTACATCAGCGACTTCAGGCCGAACAACGACTGGACGAATATCGCCGAAGTGAAGGCCAACTTTAAGAAGGCTTATGCCGCCCTCAGCGCGAACGGCGGCGGACTGATCAGTATCTATTTCCATCCCTGCGAATTTATACATAAGGAATTCTGGGACGCCGTAAATTTCTCAAAGGGAGCGGAGCCTGCACGGTCGGAATGGAAATTGCCGCCCCTGAAATCCCCGGAAGCTCAGGCGCGATCTTTTGCGTTCTTTGAGAATTTTGTTGAGTACACGAAGACATTTCCCGTCCAATTTGTTACCGCGCCACAAACGTTGAAGCTCTATCCGGACAATGCGCAGGAACGGCCGTTTTCCAGGCGGGACCTTGCTGAAATTGCGAATAACGTGCAGCCTGCCGTGTCATTCCAGGTGTACAAGCATTACGACCTCTCGGCCAGTGAAATCCTTTGGCTGCTGAACACTTATGTATCTCGGGTGATTCAAAAAGAGCCAAGCCAGTTTATCCAGCTAAACGGAACGCCTCTTGGTCCGAGTTCAGACGCCGCGGGCGTACAGATGGGCAGTGCAGGCAGTGTTCCCTGGTACCAGTTCCGATGGGTTGTTGAGGATGTTCAAAGCGCTCTCGATACCAACCATCAGGTGCCGACGGTCGTCTGGATTGGCGGAGAGCCCTATTCCCCGGCCACCTATCTTGTATCCCTGGCGCACATTGCATCCGGCTTGCTGGCTGGAGGGCAGCCTCCCAGGGAGGTATCACTCGAGTCTGCGCACCTGGACACCGCAAAATACGTGGCCAGGAATTCGCCGGATGTCTGGGGCTGGCCAATCTTCCGCCCTGGTTTTAACGGCGAACACCTGCTGGATCTGGCCCGGCTGCAGGCCTGGACTTTGAAGCCGGCACAACTTGCACCAGCACAAAATCCTGCGGTAAGCGGACCATCGGAGACGAAGTAATTCGGGAGAGTACCACAGCAAATTTTGGCCGAACCTGAGATCGCCTTGAAAGGCCGGAACGTACCAATACCAACTTTCATCATGGATCCGTCATTCCTGGACGTGAGGCTTTCTATATTCAACGGCAGATAGGGAAGCCCCATCGGGCGGCCGATCAGGCCTGTTGGGCAAACAGCATTTGCATCGTGAGGTTGCACTGACCGTGACAGAACAGGCTTCCAATTCTTCACTCGAATCTCTGGGCTACAAGCCCCAGTTCAAGCGCGTCCTCGGGCTTCGTGACCTGATCATTTACGGTCTGGTCATTCTTACCCCAACGGCTCCCTATCCCGTCTACGGGATCATTCAAAAGGTGTCATTGGGCCACGCGGCATTGGCCTATATGGTGGCGATGGTGGCTATGTTGTTCACGGCGGCAAGCTACGGCAAGATGTCCGCGGCGTTTCCTGTCGCTGGATCGACTTATACTTACGCCCAACGCGCCCTGAGTGAGCATATCGGCTTTCTGGCCGGGTGGTCGATGATGCTTGACTATTTCCTGATCCCCTTGCTGAGCGTGATTTACTCAGCACTGATTGCCGCGAGGTACGTTCCCCAGGTCCCCTATATCGTGTGGGCGATTTTTTTCACAATTGCCATTACGTTGATCAACATCCGCGGCATCAGCATGACGGCGCGAGCCAGCAACGTGATGATGGTCATCCTGAGTTTTTCCGCGATTCTTTTTGTGGTGTTGGCGGTACATCTGATTGTGGGGTCCCACGGGTGGGGCGGGCTGGTGGCGCCGCAGGCGATCTATAATCCGTCAACTTTTAAATTGCGCCCCATGATGCTGGGCGCGGGCATTGCAACGCTTTCTTACATCGGTTTTGATGCGGTTTCCACCCTCGCCGAGGACGTACAAAACCCCGAGAAGAACATTGCCATCGCCACGGTTTCAGTCTGCATTATCCAGGCGTTCTTCTGCGTGGTGCAGGTTTATCTTGCAGAGATTGTGTGGCCGGACTATCACACGTTCCCCAAAGTCGATACGGCAATCCTGGATATTGGAAAGCTGCTGGGCGGGCCGGTGATGATGGGCTGGATCACGTTCGTCCTGCTGGTTGCCGGACTGGCAAGCGCGCTCACGGGCCAGGCCGGAGCATCCCGGCTGCTGTTCGGCATGGGACGTGATGGTGTGATTTCACGAAAAATCTTTGCTTACGTCGATGAAAAGTATTCCACTCCCACGCGCAGCATCTATGTGATGGGCGGAATCACGCTGCTGGGCGCAATCCTGATCCGGTTTCAGCTTGCCGTGGAATTGTTGAACTTTGGCGCGTTTGTTGGTTTCATTCTGGTAAACCTCAGCGTCATTCGCCATTATTATCTGCGCCAGCGGCAGCGGAGCGGGATGAACTTTGTGATGAACCTGGTTTTCCCGTCGCTTGGTGCGTTGGTGTGCGGTTATGTGTGGATGAGCCTCTCCACTCCCGCCAAGATAGTCGGGTTTATCTGGCTTGGCCTGGGACTTGCCTATCTGGCATATCTGACCAAAGGCTTCAGCAGGAGTCCGATAAAACTGGAGATGTAAGACATTGCTGAAAAAATCTATCCACTATGTCATTCTGAATATTTGGCTGTAAAAAATGCGCCTGCGGGCGATTGGTTCATCAACTGCCGGAGATCCCGGATCGATGAAGATGTCAGCCTCGCGTGGGACCTGCAGAAAACCATCGGTAGAAAGGATTTAAGGTATGCCTCTTGATGCTGCGCTTCGAAATCAGCTCTCTTCATACGTTGACGGCCGCCGTGACAGGCTGGTTGAAATCATTGGTGATCTGGTAAGAATTCCATCGGAAAACAAACCGCCTGTGGGGAATGAAGAGGCCTGCCAGCAGCACGTGGCCGAATATCTGAAGGCGCAGGGGCTCCAGACCGAGTTGTATTATTTTCGCGACGTCAAAGGCCTGAAGGACCACCAACTTTTCTATTATCCCGAGCGTGAGTACAGCAACCGGCCGAACGTGGATGCCCGGCGCAAAGGCAAAGGCGGAGGCCGCTCACTGGTGCTTTCCGGACACATTGATACGGTGCCCAAAGGTACGCAGCCCTGGACCCGCGATCCCTTTGGTGGAGAGGTTGAGGGTAATCTGCTTTATGGCCGCGGTTCGAACGATATGAAGGGCGGTGTGGGCACCAATCTTTTTATGGCCGAGGCGCTGCGCGAACTGGGCATTGAGTTGAAAGGCGACCTCATCATTGAGTCGGTATCCGACGAAGAGTTTGGCGGCGTGAACGGAACACTCGCAGGACGGCTGAAGGGTTATAACGGGGATGCGGCCATTATCACAGAGCCTTCTTTCCTACGGATTTGTCCTGCCCAGCGCGGCGGCCGTACGGTTCACATCTCCCTCAGTTCCACGGGAGGTGTGCTGCCGGAGGGAAAGTTTCCTACCGGGGTGATTGATCCCATCCGGTATTTTCTGGTCAAAATGCAGGATTTTGCGGCACTGCGCAGAAAGAAGGCCCCGGTCCATGAGTTTTATGCGGACTCGCAGGACCCTGTGCCTGTTTCCATTACCAAGCTGACCACCGGCCCGTGGGGAA
>JBJKQZ010000491.1:0-3523 GCA_046704865.1 Terriglobia bacterium | reverse complement strand
GCATAATTGATCTGCCGTAAAGATCCGGTCAAATGGATCGTGCTGTTCATCACGCCGTAAACTTCCGGGTTGCGGCCCGTCAGCAGCGGGATCCAGTCATATAACATTGCTCCCTGCATTCGGAGGGTGGCATTCAGCGTGTGGCCAGGATCCCTCGCCGGTGACCAGCTTCCGTCCAGTTCCACCAACCCTGGCGTAGGGAGTTCCAGATCCGTCCGCACCGGGTCGCCCGCCATTCTGAAATCAACCCGGTCGGAACCATAATCGAAATCCAGATGGGCTCGTGTATCAACAATCGCAAAGGGTTTCTTATTCTCGCCAATTTTGAAGTTCAGCCGCGCATTTTCAATTTCGACCGACAGGCTCGAAGAATTGCCTCCCGCCGAGGCGTGGCCAGTCTGCGGCGGCTTAATCCCACTCTGTAATAACAGGTTTTCAATATTCCACGTGCCGGAGGAGTTCCGAACAATGTTGATGCTTGGATTTGAAAGATGGAGTGTCCCCAGATAAAGACGCGACCCCCAGAGGCTCCTCCACCGCAGGTCGCAATCAATGCTGTCAACGCGGACGAAAGGCTCCAGCCCAAATGCAGGATCTTCACTGATGATCACGTTATCAATGGTGAAGCCCAGATGGGGGAAAAAGTGAAGAGAGATATTTCCCAGGCTGACTTTCCGATGGAGCGACTTCTCGAGACCTGCCTTTAGCAGCGGACGGTAGCGCGCGGTGTTAAGGAACAGTGGTGCAACCCACGCTGCGGCGATTAACAGACCCAGCGTGACTGCGGCAATCCTCAGATATCGGCGCCTGGTTTGACTCATCAGTGCACAAGCTTGAACGTTCTGTTCCAGCGCGTTCTGGTAAAGAAATGAATGAACATGCTGCCGAACTGTTTGAGTCGGTCACTCAATGAGTTCTGCTCGTACTGGCCCGGCGGCGTCTCGTAGGACCAATAGATAATCAACGGCCGGCCGGAGATCAGCTTTCGGGGAACAAAACCCCAGAAGCGGCTGTCCCAGCTTTCTTCCCGGTTGTCTCCCATCACAAAGTAATCGCCAGCGGGCACCACCAATTGTCCGTTCTTTACATAATTTTGGAATTCGGCCCGCCACGTCGCCGTTGCACCTTCCATCTCATCCCAGGTGACCGGAGGGAAATCATCCCCCGGACGAAGTTCGTTGGGGTGGCTGTTCCGAACAAAGGGCTCCGACACGGCCTTGCCGTTGACAAACACCTGACGGTGGACGACCCGAACGCTGTCGCCAGGAAGCCCGATCACTCTTTTTACAAAATGCTCGCCAGGCTCCTGGGCGTCGTCCGCCCCTCCCGGATACTTGAAAACAACAACGTCGTCGCGATGAATATGTCTGTAAGGAAGTAAGCGGGCAAACGGGCCGCGCGGGTAAGCAAATGCAAATTTATTCACCAGAAGATGATCGCCAATGAGTAGCGTGTTTTCCATTGAGCCCGTCGGGATCTTAAACGCCTGGACCACAAACGTGGTTCCAAAAATCGCCAGAATAACCGTAACCACCAGGGATTCAAAAGTGTCACGGAACGACGACTTCTGGTAAGGGTCAGCCATTTGCATCTACCTTTGCTGTGAGAATCTCCAGGGCGCGTTTTGCGGCCTGCTGTTGGGCAGCTTTTTTGCTGGCTCCGCTGCCCCTGGCGACAACATCATTCCCGGCGTGGACTTCCACCGTGAAGGTCTTTTCGTGCTCAAGCCCTCCCTCTTCGACCACACGGTACTGCGCCGGCTTCTGGCGCCCTGCCTGGAGATATTCCTGCAACGCCCCTTTGTAATTTGTCGCGAACAGATCGCCAACGCGGGCGGTCAGGTCTGCGGGCAGAATTACTCTTTCAACAAAGGCCCTGGCAGCTTCCAGACCTCCGTCCCTGTAAACAGCAGCCAGCAATGCTTCAAGCGCATCCACAAGGATGCCGGGTTTCTTTCTTCCGCCGCTTTTTTCCTCAGACTGGCCCAGGCGCATGTATTTGCCCAGTTCCAGGGCCACAGCAACTCCACCCAGGTAACTGGCAGCGACAAGGCTCGAACGCGCCAGAGAAAGCTGGCCTTCATCGTAGTCGGGGAAAGTTTCAATCAGCCGCAATGTAACCGTAAAGCTCAAAACAGCGTCGCCCAGGAACTCCATCAGTTCATTGTCGCGTGTGGGCCTGGAAACCTCCTGGGCGTATGAGGAGTGAGTCAGGGATTCAATCAGCAAGCTCTGGTCCCGGAACCTGTAACCGATACGCTTTTCCAATCTTTCAAAGGAAGATCGCACCATGCTCGGCAGACGTACCTCTGAAAATCCTTCGGCGCGGTAGGGACCGGAAAAGAGCGCAAGGAATGTATTTTCCCGGCCGGACGGATCATAGCCTCATGACTAAGGCTTCGCAGCAGCCTGAGGTTTTGCTTTCTTTATGGCAGCGACCTGCTGATCAGCAAGCTGCTGAATGACCGTTCCGGGGGCCAGTTGCCCAGCTTTGGTGAAGGCGCTGATGGCATCATCAGCTTTATTTTCCCCTGCGTAAACCTCTCCCAACCGGTAATAGTCAGCTGCATTCGGCGGGTCAGATTTAGCAATAGCCTGCTTGTAGCTTTCCTCTGCTTTCGCCAGTTCGCCCTGGTCCAGACCTTCAAGCGCCATTCTGGAGCGCTCCAGATGGACCATACCGATCGAAGCATAGGCGCCGGAAGCAATCTGGTCCTTGCGCTTCTGATAGGCGGCGTCGCTTTCCTTGGGCTGCTTCGGCAGCTGGTCGATTTCCTGCAAAGCTTTCTGCGCGTATGTTACCGCCGCACCAAGCCTCTTCTCCTTTTCCGCGTCGCTGATGTTATTCAACATCTGGGGCTGCGGCAGGACGCCGGAAACCATCAGGAGACTGATCAGGTTGTTGGGGTCGAGAGTCAGGCTCTTTTCCCCGTACTTCACGACGTTCTCAGCATCATTCTTCTGCTGATAGGCGCTCGCCTCGAGCGCGTAAGTATAGGTCAGGAGAGAACTCTTGGGATATTGCTGGGCAAAAGCATCCGCATCTTTAATGATTGCGTCAGGACTGGTTTCGCTTTTAAGCTTGTTGTAGGCTTCCGCCTCTGCCGTGCTCACTTCAGCGCCGCCTACGTTGGCCTTCCGGGCCGCGCGCGCCGAGGGAGTAAACTGCTTCATGTAGGTAATGAGTTTTTCTTCGGCGCCTGCCTTGGAAAGCTTCTTTGTAATGTCCGGGGTAAACTCGAAGTCAACGCCCCGGGTTTGCACCTCGCCCGCCACCTTTTCCGGATGGCTCTTATTATGCTTAATCAGCTTGATCAGTTCCTGTTCAGTTAGCGGAGCTTCCACAGGGGCAGATGGCTTGGCGGCTTCCTTCGCTTCCTGCGCCGCGCTGGCCGGGCGTCCATTCAACAAAACGACTCCGGCAAGAAACAGGGTCCAGATGGTTCCGAGGCTGATAGCCTTCTTTGTCCAAGACATAACTCACTCCCACCTTAAATTAAAGCAGTTAGTATAAGTCAGCGTAC
>JBJKQZ010000490.1:0-8313 GCA_046704865.1 Terriglobia bacterium | reverse complement strand
TGGCTGCGAGTACGCCCTCGATGCCGTCGAGATATCCTCCACGAACGCGGACCCTTTGACCAACTTGCAGAAAAGGATACGGTTCAAATGGAACGTCACTGGAGAGCAGTCTCTGAATACTTTCAATTTCGGAATCCGGGATTGGAATGCCTTGCCCCTGGATTCCAACAAACCCTACAACTCCTCGGGTTCTTAGGACTGAAATCCGAGGAGCGACATTGCCGGGGATGCGAACAAATACATAACCCGGGAAGAGCGGTTGATCAATCACCTTTCTCCGGTCGCTCCATCGCCGAACCTCTGCGATGGTGGGGAGAAAACAGTTGACCTCTTTTTCGTCAAGCTGCAGGGCCACTTTCTTTTCACACTTTGACCGGGTGTGAACGGCGTACCACGATGCATTGTCAGACAAAAAGCTGGCACAGGACGGCGTTGAAACCGTATCATCGGAATATTGTATAGTTGGCATAGCTCCGCCCTTTGAGTCCCATTCCGGACCCCCGATAAATAGCTCAATACCTCACTGCGTTATTTCACTACCCGCGAACTGCGCGGACCTGGCCCATGTCCCTAGAGCCTGTCGTATAGGAACTGGGGAATTGGAAAAGTGCGTTTGTTGAGTACTGCACCCAACACCCGCACACGAGCGGACTCAAGATCTTCCTTGGCGATTCTCGCAACCTCCCTGCGGGTTGCGTTTGACTCCAGGACTAAAACTGCACCATCTGCCAACCGGGCCAGCAGGATCGCATCCGTATGCTCACTTACCGGTGGCGTATCGATCAAAATGTATGCGAACTCCTTGCGGAGCTCGCTGATTCGCGCCTCCAGGTGTTCAGTTTTCATCACGGCGCTCAATTGTGACGCCATTGAACCACAGGGGAGGAGCCACAAGTTGCTTCCAGGCAGTTTCTGAACAAACGTGCGGATCGAACCGGGCTTGAAAACCGAGTCGGTCAGCCCTTTAAGATTTTCCCTGCCAAAACAGAGATGCAGGCCAGGCCGGCGCAAATTTGCATCCACAACGCAAACTGGCGCTTCAACCTGAGCCGCAATGGCTTCTGCAGCGCCAGCGCAAATTGAAGTGCAACCCGTGCCATTTTCAACAGCGGTGAAGACCACGGCTGTTCGGCTGTTGCGGTCAAGCAGGAAGATCCGCTGGACCAATTTGATCAGTTCTTCGCGCGATAATGTGCGGGCGTCAGGCAGCGGCGATATTCGCTCGGCCTTTGGAATAGGTCCGTTCCCCAGACTGAATGAATCCAGGTCTTTGGACGCCCGTTCTAGGAGTTCGTAATTCCTGCTCACGATTGTTCCTTCCCGTTCACGAGTTTGCCAGTATTTCGCAACTGCCCTGAGCCCTGCTTAACGTAATCACTTGATTGTGAGGTTGAACCCACCCACTGAATCTTCCGCGTCAGAATATCTCCTGGTTTCAGAAAGAAACTGCCCTCCAGCGGGCGCCCGCCCTTTGGTGGAACCACTTTGTACGTATGTGTGCCGGCACTCAGCGTGGCTTCCACCTCGCTTGGCCCGTAGGCTTTTCCATCAATGAAAACCTGCATCCCAGGAGGTTCCGTATCAATTACAAAGACACCACGCGGCAAGTTCAAATCCGCTGTTACCCATTTCTTGTTTCCAGCCGTGACCTTGACTCTTTTGAACCAGGTGGAATAGCCATCCTGGGAAACAGAAATGCGGTAGGTCCCCTGAGGCAGATCAAACATGTGAGGGGTTGTCCATTCAGGCTCGTTTCTGCCGTTTATGGTGATGGCACTGCCGCTAACATTAGATTCAATGACGATCTTCCCTGTGGGGACTTGTGCGGAAGCCTGGGAATACTGGGCCGAAGTACCATCCGGCAAATTATTGGCAGGCATTTCATTGATCGCAACTGTATTTCCACCAGGGGATGGAGCGGTATCATCATTTGATGGGTCGGCGGAGACTCCGGTGGAAGACCCCGCGCCAGCCTTGGCAGTAGAGGGGTCACCTGAATCCTGTGATACGCCTGAACCCATGTTCACCGGTTTCGGTACACTGTTTTCTTTTGCATCCACATGAATGTCCGTGGTTGCCGGCTGCAATGATGCGGACGAACCACCGGCCTGTGGATGGCCCAATCGAGCAAGGTCCTTCTTTGCGTGCTGTATTGTCTGGTCAAACAGCTGCCCAACACCGTGGTTTGTGGGAGTGGTTGGCATGTAGGCCCAGAACAGTTCTCCTGCCAGGACTAGTGTGAGCAGCGTGACGGTCCAAACCACCCAGGACGTGTGGCCTCTCCTGCGCCGCCGTCCACCTGCCAGGTTAAATCTGTGGGCCGCCGAAGAATAAGCACCGCCTCGGAAGAGTACGCTCCCCCGCCCACGATTGCTGCCGTGGTTAAGAACCACGCCCTCCAAACCCCGGCTTGGCTCCCGGACCTCGTCACTTTGGGCCGGCGGATGCTCAGGACGTGGCCTTTTTACATCCAGCTTCAAATCGCTCAGAACTTCCTCGACGATCGCTCGATCCACTTGCTTCTGTTGTTTCGCATAGCTGAGCGAAAGAGCATGAAAGCAAATGTTGTTGATGTTGCGCGGTATGCCGCCACTCACCTCTGCGATGATGGCAATCGCCTCTGTTGTAAAGAGCGGCTTGCCCTTGTAACCGGCCATCTCCAGCCGGTGATCGATGTAATCAACAACCTCTTCGCGTGTGAACGGGTCTAACCGGCAAAGGATGGAAACTCGCTGCCGTAATTGCTCCAGCTCTGGGCGTCCCAGCTTTTCCGCAAGGCCCGGTTGCCCGGCCAGAACTATTTGCATCAGCTTGCTGCGCGAAGTCTCAAAGTTTGAAAGCATGCGGACAGACTCAAGCACAGAGTTCTCCAGGTTCTGCGCCTCGTCGATAATGAGAACAAACTGCCTGCCCAATTGCGCTTCCTGGATCAGAATTTCATTCAGCTGCCGTTGCAGTGCGCCCAGGTCTTGATCGCCGGGTTCCAGCCCGAGGTCGGCAATAAGGTTTGCCAGGAATTCCCGCGTGGTGCCCTGAGTCTGAAATAAGAAGACAGTGCGCGCGGAGTTTCTCAAACGTTCCATAAGCTGGAACAGCAAGGTCGTTTTTCCCATGCCTGGCTCCGCAATCAGGCTCACAAATCCGCGTCCTGATTCGATGCCATAGATCAACGACGCCAGAGCTTCGCGATGTGATGCACTCAGGTAGAGAAACCGGTTATCCGGCGTCATGCCGAAAGGCTGTTCATTCAATCCGTAATATCGCAAAAACATAACGACCTCTAGTCGGCGTCCTCGTCTCCCAATTGGATCATTCGCCTTCCACTGTTACCGGATTCGGGCGGTTTGAGTGAGCCCGCGGCGCGGCTTCCACCCATAGCAAATCCGGACCTGCCTCTATTTACCGGCAATGAGGCGAGAACGGGCACGTCAAGGTACCTTATAACTTCATCAGGGGTTCGGAACGAGGGGTTCATGTAGTCCACCGCGAAGGCCGACCCCATGCTGACGATCAGTGCAAGGATTCCCCCAGCCAGAATGAGAATTGATGGTGAGTTCACAGGCAGCGAAGGCACGGCGGCACTCTCAGCCACAGTTACATTAAGGATTCGCGTGCGATCCAGCGCATCGGAAATCTGCGCCTGCTGGCTCTTATCCAGGTAGAGCAGGTAGTTCTGTTCCGCTGTCTTGATATTGCGAAGCAGGTCCTGCTGCTTGATTTGCTTCTGGTCAAGCAGCACCGCCTGGTGCGAATACGTTTTGACCACGGGCGCCATGGCAGCAGCCTGCGCATGAAGAGCTGCAAGCTTTGCCCTCGATTGGGCCAGGTCCGATTCAAGCATCTGGTATGTCTGGTTCTGATCGGTGGTCTCCTGCTGCATCGGAGCCTTTTCTGCGGCTGCGATCGTAGCTTTCACCTGGGCGATCTGTTTTTCAACTTCTTTCACCGGCCGATAGGTGGGCTGGTACTTTGCCAGGAGATCTGTCCTTTGGATTTCGAGTGTCTGCAACGTTGACTTAAGGTTCGCCATCAATTCCTGGTTCTGCCCCGTTGTATGTTGCGTTGCTATTCGGGGCGGAGTCTTCGCGAGCAATGCACTGATAGCGGAAATTTGTTGCTCCGTGCTGTGAATACTTGCTCGCGTCTGCTGTAACTGACCGTCGAAATCGCTTGCCTGCTTCAGGACCAGATCCTTCTCGGTATCTGGAGCCGGCGCATCCTGCTCAGTGTTGAAACTTGCAAGCTGCGCCTCGGCGTCGGAGAGTTCTTTCTTGTAATGGTCTGTCTGCTTCTGGAAAAAGCTGAGTGCGCCCGCCGGGCGATAGACTGCGACATGCTTCGCGATGTAGAGCTTATCCAGGGTCTTCAGCACATGCGCCGCTTTCTCGGGATCATGGGACGTATATCGGACCTGAATGATGTTGGAGTCTGGCAAGGCCTCAACTTCAAGATGTTTACTCAACCGATGGACTGCATCGGCCGTCTTTGAGTCTTCTGTACCCCATGAAGGCAGCCATCCGCTCCAGAAGTGACTGTGGGCTGAATCAAGGTGGCATTCCTTGACAACCTGCCTCAGCAAGTCCTGGCTTTCAAGCAATTCCACTTCAGTATTGATTTCGCGTTCGCGAGCGTTGTCGTCGCTTGTCGGCTGGCCCACGTTGTTGTTGGCAGAAACAATATCATCTCCCCGCTGGTGCTTGACCAGTATCTCCGTTTGCGCCTGGTATTTGATCCCAAATAGCAGCACTGCCAATACAACCCCCGCCAGAGTTGCGACAAACGCGATCAGCACCACGCGCCTATTCCGAAAAACGATGCCAACAACTTCACGGGCAGTATTCGGCACGCGTTGCACGTGAGCCGCATTGTTGGAGTATGGAGTGATGCTCTGTTGTTCCATCGTGAAGCTCCTGTCTTAACCTTTTCTTAGTGGAGGTAGTAACTCAATGAGGGCAATGGGATGAAAGGCTTGATTTTTGAAAGCCTGTTTTTAGGAACATAGATCATGTCTCCAGGATGCAACTGCAGGTCTTCGGACAGGTTCTTTGACGTCAGCATATGTTTCAGGTTGACTTTAGTTGCTGATACCCAATTGTCAGAAACGCGGCGGAAAAGAATGACGTTGTTGCGCCTGCCCACTCCCGTAAATCCGCCAGCCATCGCAACAGCTTCTGCCACCGTCATTGGGCCGCGGAGGTCATACTTCCCGGGATGATTCACCTGGCCCAACGCCAGAAAATATGGGTTCTCGAATTGTTTCAAGGTGATTGACACTTCCGGATTGCGCAGTATTTTGGCGTATGCCTTCTTGATATCAGTTTGGATCTCAGGAACGGTCTCGCCTTCGATGTGAATTCCACCTGCATCCCGCAGCGTAATGTAGCCGTCCGGGGTCACGGTCACTGTCTGATTGAAATCCGGGGTGTAGGGGAAATTGACCTCGATGACATCTCCGCTTTCTACTTCATAGCGTGGATTTCGCCGCTGAAGCTGCGGAGTTCCCGAGTCCGCTGAAGGAGGAATTTTGTCGACTCCATGGCTTAACACCTCGCCGATCTGGTTTGACGGCGGTACAGGCTGCTTATTAGAATTCTGGCCGGCAAAAAGACCTGGTACACCTATGCCAGCAAATGCCGTAACTAACGCTGCCAGTAGAGCTCTTTTCGTTGGACCCATAACCCGACTCCTGATAGTGCAAACTTAAATTCATGTGTTGTTGACCGTTTTAACGAGCTTGCGCCCTGCCGTGTTGCCCGTTTCAGCGCAACCACTTCAAATGACAACAGTTCTACAGTGACGATCTGTCAAAAGGCGGTCGCGCGGGATTGTTGACAGACAGGCGTTCGCGCAACACACCTCCCGTCGACAGACGCAGGGATTGCCAGATAATGGCAAAATTGTGAGTGAAAATATGCTGTGGTAAAATTTGCAATGGCCATGACGTACTCTCCGTTTCTACGCGTTGGTCGTTATGGCTTCGGGTGCGTGGAAACTGCCGGTTTCCACGCACCTACCTTGTTGCGAGATTCGCGTTTTAATTCTTGCGGCTAGGTTTTTCTGCCTTGCTGCCCAAAGTCGTTATCCCCATCATGCCACTCAGTTTCTGCGCTCAAGCTTCAATCTTGCCAAATTCCATGCCTGCCACAAAACCCAGCATTGAGTCGTTCCTTGACAACGACAGATAGGATTCTCAACGCGCCCTTCGCGGTTGCCTCGACCACTCCAACCATTTGCGGAGGCGCGCTCTGGGACGGTGTTTTCTTTTGAGCAATCCTAGCTCGCATGACTTAATTAAACCCTTTCAAAGCAAGAGTTCGGCGCGAAGCACTACGGCTCCATATCCGTACCAACAGTTTGACTCTAACTTGCCCCGCACACCCTGTAATGCAACTGAGTTGCCGTTCTCCGAAAAAGAATAAGCCCTTTGATGCCTCAAAGTTATCCAATTCGTTATTGATTAGGGAACGTCCACATAAGGTACAAATTTCAACAGGGATGGAATTTTTTCGGGCGAGGTTCGCTGTCCGCTTCTCTGCAAGAATTTTCATCAAGAATCTTACTGTGCCGCCTTCGATGTGCCCGGCCAATTGCGCACGCACTACGTGAGCGCTTTCCAGTGGTCTTGGTTTATGACCCTGATTAATACACCTAATAATATGGGTTCGGTCTTGGGAGCACATGCACGACATCATCCCGGGCCAGTTCTCAAGTCGCGGATCTCGCGGCTGGCTCCGGTGTGTTATTGAAAGGTCGCTTGGAAATATCAGAGTAATTGCGTCCCTGGCACAAACTGTCGCTCAATGCCTGGGCGCTTGAAGTATAGATAAAGCTCAAAGGTTAGCACCGCTCGCTTATGACCGGCAACTCCGTTCACTCAATCAACTCCGTTCACTCAATTCTGTAAACAACTGAGGTAATTGATCTATTTTGGGGTATCTACAAACAAGCACTTGGTAAATCCTCCTGCTAACCATAATTATTTAGAGGGCTTAGCCTATACGTATATTTGCGTACGTAATTTCCTTGACATCGTTCGCAATTCTTGCTAAAACCATTCTCTTTTTCAGGTAGTCATTCTTCCTGGGTCATACAAGATGAAGTTCTTCCAGCCGAATCCGTTCCCACCCCTTGACATGACGAGCCAAGAAAACCGGTAACCATTGGGAGTATAAGTTGTACCTGAGAAAATTAGGTCTTATCAAGCGGAAGGAAAAGTCCGCAGTCGTATTTTCCGGCTTACTTCTGTTTCTATCCAGCCTCGTCGCCGGGTGTGGGTCGGGGGTTTCACCGTTGAGCAACTCTGGGTGCAACAGCAACGTAAATGGTTGTGCACCCGCGCTTGAACCCACGTCAAAATTGAGCGCTCAACCCACCACAATCAGCCCGGGACAATCAACCACCCTGTCATGGTCATCGAAGAATGGCACAAACTTGGATCTCGAACCTGGCATAGGAACCGTGCAGTCGAACGGCTCAATCAGCATAACTCCAAAGCAGACCACAACATACATTTTGTCCGTAACGGGAAACGGAACCACCAGCAAGGCATCAGTGACGGTAACAGTTGGCACTGCTCAGACTGCCGGCGTTCAACTCAGTCCAGGCGATGGAATCCAGACCGCTGTGAATAGCGCGCCCCCCGGAACCACCTTCACATTGGCCCCCGGGACCTATCGACTGCAAAGCGTGGTACCGAAAAACGGAGACATCTTCTCCGGGGAAAACGGAGCAACGCTTAACGGCGCCATTCTGATCGAATCCTGGGAGCAGTCGTCATCCACGTTGTGGACCGCGCAGGTGTCGGGAATCACGCAGGAAGCCTCCTACCGGGGTGTTTGCGACGGCAGGCACCCTGCCTGTAAGTATCCTGAAGACCTTTTCTATGATTCCAAGCCGCTCACACGCGTGGCAAGCCTTTCGCTTGTTGCGCCCGGCACGTGGTATTTCGATTACAGTACGGAAAAAATCTATTCAGGGACGGACCCTACGGGCCATGCCGCAGAAATCAGTTCTCTACGGGCTGCTTTTTCCGGGAATGCCAGCAACGTGACCATCACAGGATTAACAATCGAAAAGTATGCCTCCATTGCTGGCAATGGCGCCATCGCCGGGGATCAGTCCAACTCCTGGATCGTCAACAACGATGTTTTTCTTTTAAACCACGGAATGGGTCTGAGGGTTGGCCCTTCAATGCAGGTTGAAGGCTGCAAGTTTCACGACAATGGCCAGATGGGCCTCGGAGGGTCAGGGAACCACATTACAGTTGATGACAACGAAATCTACAAGAACAATTACGCGGGCTACGAATGGGGC
>JBJKQZ010000489.1:0-4650 GCA_046704865.1 Terriglobia bacterium | reverse complement strand
TGCAGGAGGGTGACTCGGCCGAAAAATCTTAACGCATCTGGAAAAAAGCCCCTTATGAACACAGGGTTTCCTGCCGACTTCGGAAAGCTGCTGGTAATTCTGGGTGGAGTCCTGATTATCGTTGGTGGCTTGTTCATACTGGGTTCAAAGTTCTCATGGTTGGGTCTGGGCCATCTCCCGGGAGACATTCAGTACAAGGGCAGGAACACAACATTTTACTTCCCACTGGCCACCTGCATTCTTCTCAGCGCGCTGGTCACGCTGATTTTGTGGCTGATTTCACATTTTACGCGCCATTAGGACAGCGGCAATGACGTTGCGAGCAGACAGATGAGCCAGATTCCATTAGAACTGGTTCCTGAACGGAAGCTTTACACTGTCGCCGAGCTGAGTATCGCCGTCAAAGACCTGCTCGAGTCGAATTTCCCCGACGTATGGGTCGCGGGTGAAATCTCAAACTTTCGATCTGCCCCTTCAGGTCACTACTATTTCACGCTTAAAGACAATTTTGCCCAACTTCGCGCCGTATACTTCCGCAATCAGGCCCGCTATCTAAAGTTCAAACCACAGGACGGCCTGTCGGTAATTGCGCGCGGCCGTCTGAGCGTATATGAAACACGTGGAGAGTACCAACTTTATGTCGAGTATCTCGAGCCGGCTGGGCTGGGAGCATTGCAATTTGCCTTTGAGCAATTAAAAAAGAAACTCGCCGCCGAGGGACTATTTGATGAAGTTCGCAAGAAGCGGTTGCCGGTACTTCCCCGTGCCGTTGGCATTGTAACTTCCCCCAGTGGGGCCGCGGTCCGCGACATCCTGCGAGTCATCAAACGCCGCTTCTCCAATATGAACGTGTTTCTCTATCCAGCCACAGTCCAAGGCAGCAACGCAGCAGCCGAAATCGTGGAGGGCATCGAATACTTCAACCGGCACCCGATCGTCGATGTAATGATCGTCGGACGTGGTGGAGGTTCTCTGGAAGACCTCTGGCCATTCAACGAGGAAATCGTAGCGCGCACAATCGCCGCCTCGCATATACCAATAATCTCCGCTGTTGGGCACGAAACTGACTTCACTATTGCTGATTTCGTCGCTGACATGCGGGCACCCACGCCTTCTGCCGCCGCTGAGATTGTAGTCCAACGCAAAGAGGATTTTCTTGCTGAGGTCCGCAACCGGGTCCGGCATATGGCGCAAAACATCCGGCTTAGGTTTTCCGAGGTTCGTGAAGAATTGACCATGTTGAGGATGCACAGGGCATTCCATCAATTTCCTGTACGAATAATGGAGCGCGGGCAGAGAATCGATGATGCGCTGGCAGAGATTGACCGTATTTTTCGCAGGCGCCTTGAGGCGGCCCATCGTCGAACGCTTGAACTCACCGCGCAACTGCTTCGCTTTGAGCCCGGGCGGTTGTTGGAAATCCGCTGGGTACAGATTCAGCAACGGAAATCTCAGCTCGGCAGAATTGAATCAGAATTGAATATGTTGATTGGAGAGCGGTTGCACGCTGGACGCGAGGCATGGATGCGCGCCTATTCCGGCGTCACGAGACACGATCTCCTGGGAGTTATCCGTTTGCGGCTTTTATCCGTACACGAGCGGGATACCAGACTGCAAGGGCAAATCAGCCGAATGCTTTCAGAGCGCCGCCACAGCATTGGCCATTACCGTTCGCTGCTTGATGAACGAAGCCCACTTACGATTCTGAAACGGGGCTATTCCATCACTCGGGACGGAAAGAACAAAATCGTGCGCGACGAAGCGCAAGTGCAAGTTGGCGACGAGGTATCAGTTCGCCTTTCACAAGGCAGGATTAGTGCAATAGTGAAAGGTAAGGAAGATTTGGCGTAGCTTAAGAAACCCAATCAGCGATTCCCTCCCGATTAGCACCTACAACTTATAGCCAATCTTTCGCAGAAGTTCCTTGCGAGCCTTGATGTCAGACTCGGTTTCCACGCCCTTGCTTTTCGCGCCATCGACCACGCCCAGAATACCCCGGCCCTGCTCCGTTTCAGCCACGATCACTTCCACAGGATTAGCAGTGGCGCAATAGATCCGGCACACTTCCGGCACATTTTTCACCACGTTGAGAATATTGATGGGATACGCCTTCTCCATAAAGATGATGAACGAGTGACCACAGGAAAGAGCAAGCGCATTCTCCTGGGCGAGCCGGATCAGATTCAGGTCGTTGCCGGTCCAGCGTACCAGCGCGGGGCCGGACGATTCGCAGAAGCCGATCCCAAATTTGATTTCCGGCACAGTCTGTACTATCGCTTCGTAAAGATCCTCGACGGTCTTGATAAAATGCGATTGTCCGAGGATAAAGTTCATATCGGAAGGCTTATCAATCTTCACGATCTTCAGTTCCATTTCACTCTCTCCCTGGCAAAGCTTCAGACTCTTGCAGGGCCGCACCTTCATCCGGAGATGAGTTGCGTCCAGATGTCTCAACCCGAAGCGGGAATTTAACCTCAGGATACATCCGATCGACAACAACGAACAGTGCCCCCAAAACAACAAAAATAAAAAGGCTGCCTTCGGGCCCTACCGTTCCCCCCGTTAGCCAGACCGGTGCACCAACCTGAAGGTAAGAGTTCAGCAGGTGACCCCGCACCAGGACGCCACTGTCCGGCACTGAGAAAATAAAGCTTTCGCCGTAATCCCAGGCGGCATGCAGGCCGATAGCAAACCACAGATTCCCCGTCCTCCTGAAGCTAAAGCAGAACAACAGCCCAACCATAGCGGCAGAGATCGCGCCTGTCGGATTCTCCCCCAGGTTTGACAGGTGCACAGCTCCGAACAGCAATGAAAGCAAGATGGCTGCCGGCCAGAAACCAATCCCCTCCGCAAGTGTTGCCAGCGCATATCCACGGAATAGGAATTCCTCCGAAAGCCCGACCGCCAGAAAGGCGACTCCCCACAGTATTCCAAAGTAAAAAATGCCTCTTGCCCCGAGCGCCAGACTACCGCAATGAAAACCTCCCCCAAGATATATCGCGGCAAGCAAAACCGACAACGCAACGAAGCCAATGCCTGCTCCCAACCAAAACCTACGGCCGAAAGCACCTTGAGCCGGAAGGCCATAATCACGGAGTTTTTTATGCTCCAAATGGCCCATGATCCAGCTAGCAAAGAGTGGGCAAAGAAAGGTAACGCTCTCACTCACCAATATCATTGGCGCCGAGAGGCCATTGGCAAGATCCCAACGCAGGCCAGAGACCGTCAGCAACGCCTGAATTGTGATGTAAAGAATTATGGTAAGAGCAGCGAAGAGCAGCAGCCGCCATCCGGCGCGGATACCGCTGGACCCCAGAAAAACTCTTTCTAGCATCGAGCCCTCATACCCGGATGAGCTTAGAAATTCTATTCATTGACTTTGAGGACAGCAAGGAAAGCTTCCTGCGGAATGTCGACTTTCCCGACCCGTTTCATGCGCCGCTTCCCTTCCTTCTGCTTTTCCAGAAGCTTGCGCTTCCGCGTGATGTCTCCGCCGTAACACTTGGCCAGGACGTTTTTCCGCATGGCAGGGACATTTTCTCGCGCGATAATTTTGGAGCCAATCGATGCCTGGATAGCAACTTCGAACAGTTGGCGGGGGATCAGCTTCCTCATCCTTTCGCAAAGTGCACGCGCCCGAATCTGGGCCAAGTCACGATGGCAGACAAATGAAAGGGCGTCGACAGCCTCACCTGCCACTAGAAGGTCAACCTTCACGAGATTGGATTCCCAATATCCCGAAAAGTGGTAATCCAGTGAAGCGTAACCGCGCGAAACAGACTTGAGCCGGTCGTAAAAATCGAGGACCACTTCGTTCAAGGGCAGTTCATAAGTCAGCAGGACGCGCTTGGGTGCAACATACTCAAAGCCCTTCTGGACGCCACGCTTTTCCTCCGCCAACGCCAAAATGCCGCCAAGGAAATCATCTTGCGTCAGGATTAGTACCGTTATAACAGGTTCTTCAATCCTGGCAATTTCGTTGGGCTCAGGAAATCGCGTGGGGTTGTCAATTTCGTGGACCTGGCCATCCTTCGTAGCTACACGATAGCGGACTCCCGGGGCTGTGGTTATCAGGCTCAGCTTGAATTCGCGCTCCAGACGCTCCTGGACGATCTCCATATGCAACAGTCCGAGAAATCCACACCGGAATCCGAAGCCGAGCGCGGCTGAATTTTCAGGTTCATAGAAAAGTGATGAATCGTTCAGGCGCAACTTCTCCAGGGCGTCTCTAAGGGACTCATATTCGCTTGCTTCTACAGGATAAAGCCCGGCGAATACCATTGGCTTGATGTCTTCAAACCCAGGAAGCGGCTCTGCAGCTGGTCTATCATCCTGCGTAATCGTGTCTCCGATTTTCGTGTCGGCCACCCGCTTGATATTAGCAATCACAAATCCCACTTCACCAGCGTGCAGGCTCTCCACAGGCACTGGCGAAGGAGTAAGAATGCCCAATTGCTCCACAGTGTAAGCCTGATTGTTAGACCACAGTCTGATCTTCATGCCAGGAACCAGTGTGCCCTGCACCACGCGAGCCAGCACCACCACGCCACGATAGCTGTCAAACCAGGAATCAAAAATCAGGGCCTGCAGCGGCGCCTCTGGAGAGCCGGTTGGCGCTGGAATTTTCGATACAATCGCCTCCAGGACTTC
>JBJKQZ010000488.1:0-2963 GCA_046704865.1 Terriglobia bacterium | reverse complement strand
ATTTTGCGATTGACGCGGCCTTCCGGCACGATGGAGTGGAGGTTCCATTCCCGCAACGGGACGTCCACGTCCGATCTGCAGGCGGCCTGGAGGGGATTTTCAGCGCTTCAAAACGTCCGTAAGTGGTGTTGCTGCAATAGCTTGAAAATCCTTTGGAAATTTGCCCGGGAGATTGGCTGGCAAACCTGCCCGGCTGATTCAGGAATCCGGGCCTTGCGGCTCCCGTATAGGTCCATCACTCAGAGTGGAACGATACTGGCGCGCTGTTCCATCAGCCCGTCTTCCCTCCGGTGACCTTGAGGGTGGAAATGGTATTGAAAACAAAGGGGGCCTTGCCGCCCGCCAACCGGAACATTTTTTGCTTCGCTGAATAAGCTGATTTATTATATTCTATTTCTCCTGGTTGTCACGGACAGGACCGCTGCCATAAGCTTCTTATTCCGGACATTACAATATGAATGTCGGTGGAAAGGGCGTCTTGAAAGGCGCTTGGGGCGGTGAAGCTTGGATTTGATACAGCCTGTGGCGAATCGCCGCCCAGGACGGGCGGTCGTGGAAATTAACCTGAGCCGTCTTCTGGTGGCGGCTTAACGGCTGGTCCGTTGGCAGGTACGATTGAGGTGTGGGAATGCCGTTCCCACAAAAACCAAATTCCGGGAGCATCTGGGCACAGGTTGCGTTCTACTCAAGTCTGGGATTCATTATTCCGGGCGCTGTTGTAGGTGGAGTCCTGCTGGGCTGGTTTCTGGATGAGCATCTGCACACGTACCCGGTTTTGAGTATCATAGGTGGAGTGGCCGGTGCTATTGGCGGCATTGTTGAAATATTCCAGATTTTGACCCGGACAGAAAAAAGTGTGGATCGAGACGATAGATCAGACGACGCTGGAGAGCGCTGAAGCAAGGTTGCCGCGCTGGATGGCGGGTTTCGCCGTTGCCGGGACTCTGGCGGCATTTTTACTCGAAGGCGCTCGTGTAGCGGGCGGGTTTACCCTGGGCGCCGCCATTGCCATCCTGGGATACTCCTGGCTGCACAAAGCGGTAGTTGCCATGATGAACGCCGGCCAGGTTAAACCCTCCATGATGATGCTGGGCAAGTTTCTGGTTCGTTATCCGCTGGCGGCGGTTGTGCTTTTTGTTTTTTACCGCGAGAACTGGCTGCCGATTGAAGCCGTAGTAACCGGATTGTTCGTTCCCGTGGCGGGTGCGCTGGCGGAATCGATCTTTCAGGTCGGTTCGGCCTTGCGGCATTCAAAAGCCGCCTGAGAATTCTTCAGCCGGTGCGATCGGCTACTGAACGCGGTGTGAAGGTATCCTGGTTTACGGAGAAACACTGAGTGCCTGTTGAACAACATTTCTGGTTTGCAAAGCTGTTGAACGACCTGCTGGGCGGTGTTGTGGCCAGCCTGATGACCAGGATTGGCGTGCCGCCGGCGGACCCGCATTTCCCGATTACGGATTACGTCGCGGGCGAGATCCTGGTGGTATTGATCATCATGATTGCGGCCCTTTTACTGCGCAGCCGGCTGTCGGTGGAAAAGCCGGGCAAGCTCCAGCATGCCATGGAGATCTTTCTGGAATTTACCCAGAACCTCGCTGATGAAATGATTGGCCACGGCGCGCGCCGTTACGTTCCGCTGATTGGAACGCTGGGACTTTTTATTGTCATCTGCAACATCATCGGCTTGATTCCGACCTTTGTGACCCCGACGGCCAGCGTCCAGGTGCCTCTTGGCTGTGCCGTGCTGGTCTTTGTCCACTACAATTTTCAGGGACTTCGGCAGCATGGAATCCTCGGCTACATCCGGCACCTTTGCGGTCCCATGATGGGCATTGCGATCATCATGTTCCCAACGGAAATCCTCAGCAATGTTCTTCGCATGCTCTCGCTGAGCGTTCGTCTCTGGGCCAACATGCTGGTGGGCGGTATTCTCGAGGGCGTTTTTACAGGCCTGATTCCGATTGCGGTTCCGGCAATCTTTATGGGTCTGCACGTTTTTGAGTCGTTCCTTCAGGCTTACGTATTCATGATCCTGCCGGCCCTTTACATCAGCCTGGCGACGGCAGAGGAACATTAGCGGTCTGTTGGGTATCTGCACTCGATCACTGCCTCGGGCAGAGCGCGGGGGCCGGTTCGCATTGAAAGCTGCGGACTGTGAGCTTTGATTCGGATGCCGCCCGGGACTCAAGGAATAGGTGCTCCTGAGGGAGCGGGTTTGGAAAAAGCTTGGCGCCATCGGAGGCAGGAAAGTACGCTTGGCCGCAGCCGAGCGCCGGAACTGCCGCCTGCGAAATTTTCCCGGGTTTTTGCCGCGGGAAGAACGGCTGGCGGAAATTCAGAGTAGAGCCTCCCTGGGTAGGGCGGGCCTAATGTTAAGGAGGAAAGATGATGCGAAAGATTGTGATCTTTTGCACCTCGATAGCGGGTTTGCTGCTTACGGCTCCGCTGTTTGGTGCTCAAGGGGGAGCGGCCGCGGCCAGCTCGGGAGGTGGCGCCAACTGGGTTGCCATCACCTCGGGTTTTGCCATGGCGATTGCTTCAGGCCTCTGCGGACTGGGCCAGGGAAAAGCTGCTGCCGGAGCCTGCGAAGGACTGGCCCGAAATCCGGGTGCGCGGCCTGGAATTCAGCTGTTCCTGATTCTCGCCCTGATCTTCATTGAATCGCTGGCTCTTTACACGCTGGCGATCATCTTTGTAAAAGTTCGATAATCCTGCGCTGGTATTCGGATGGCGGGAGGTTTTGGCCTCCCGCTATCCGGACTGGCCATGCTACCCCATCGCGCATGGGAAGGTGTCTTTTCGCCCGGCCCACGTGTCTTTGGCCCCGACTCTCTGTGCCCTCTTCGCCTCAGTCGCCGGGGGATGTGCCGCGGCCGCCGGGATCGTGAGCTTCCTTTTTCCCACTGACATTCCTGTTGCCTTGCGGCGCTGTCATCGTTACTATTTGGGTAAGCTTGGGCTTG
>JBJKQZ010000487.1:0-4949 GCA_046704865.1 Terriglobia bacterium | reverse complement strand
TTCCATATGTTTAAGAAGGTCCTCAAGCCTTTCTAGTTGCCAACCGCGTTTCTCTGCTTCCTCCATTTAGGACTCTTTTCGTTAACCCTTACCTGCTTTCAATGTGCGGAGGCGTGGCCGCTTTCCGCTGTGGCTGCCGATTGCCTCAAAGGCGCTAATCCAAAGTAATCCGTAGGTTTAACGATAAAATGGCCTAGGTGGCACGTTGACCCAATGGCCGCCGGACGGTATAGTAAACTATCCATAAGCTTTGCCAGGCTGCTTGTGCTTGATGCGCCGCACGCGTGAGGGGTTTTCCGTGCCTCGAGCGGGGTCTAGCGGGATAGAATGGGAGCGATAGTGGAAACAGAAATCCCGAAAGTATATTCTCCTGAATCAATTGAGCCTTACTGGTCCCGCGTGTGGGTGGAGCAGAAGTTGTATCGGCCGTCCGGCGATCCCGCACGTCCGCGCTTCAGCCTGGCGATCCCGCCGCCGAACGTGACTGGCTCGCTCCACATCGGCCACATGCTGGAGCATACCGAGATTGACATTTTGATGAGATGGCATCGCATGCGCGGGGAGGATGCGCTCTGGCTTCCCGGAACCGACCACGCTTCCATTGCTACGCAAATGATTGTGGAGCAGGAGATTGGGCGTGAAGCATTGCCCGATCTCGCAGGCCGCTCCTCTGCGGTTGCCGCCTGGAGGCGCGAGGGCCAGCGCCGCCGCCTGGAAATGGGGAGAGAGAAATTCCTGGAACGATGCTGGCAATGGAAGGAACAGAGCGGGGGAAGAATTCGTAAGCAGATGGAGCGCCTGGGGGCTTCAGTTGACTGGACGCGCGAGCGCTTCACCATGGATGCTGATTACTCCGCCGCCGTGTTTGAAGTCTTTGCCCGGCTTTACAAGGAAGGGCTCATCTATCGAGGCACCTACATTGTGAATTGGTGCCCGCGCTGCGGAACAGCAGTCAGTGATCTGGAAGTGGCGCATGAAGAACGTGCAGGAAAGCTTTGGTACATACGCTATCCCTTTGAAGATGGCAGCGGATACGTTACCGTTGCAACTACGCGTCCGGAAACAATGCTGGGCGATACGGCGGTCGCAGTGAACCCGTCCGATGATCGTTACCGCGGCGCGGTGGGCCGGAAATTGGTGCTTCCCCTGCTTAAGCGTGTGATCCCTGTTGTTGCCGACGATTTTGTCGATCCACAATTTGGAACAGGTGCGGTTAAGGTTACACCTGCTCACGATCCCAATGACTTTGGCATCGCCACCCGTCACAACCTTCCGCAGGTGAAGATTCTGGATGAAGAAGCTCGCATGACGGAGGCCGCCGGTCCTTACAAAGGTTTGGACCGTTACAAAGCCCGTGAGCAGGTGCTGGATGACCTTCGTTCGGCAGGCTTACTGGAAAGGGAAGAAGACTACGTACTGAATGTTGGAGTTTGCAGCCGCTGCAAGACTGTTGTAGAGCCGATCCTGTCAAAACAATGGTTCATGAAGATGAATCCGCTGGCTGAACCCGCGATCCGGGCAGTGGAGGAAGGGCGCATCAAGGTCACTCCCGACAACTACCGCAAGATTTATCTGGACTGGATGTACAACATTCATGACTGGTGCATCTCACGGCAACTCTGGTGGGGTCATCAAATTCCGGTATGGACCTGTGAGCAATGCGGTGAGGAGATTGTTTCAGACAAGGCGCCCGAGTCGTGCTCGAAATGTTCACGCAGTTCGCTGCGGCCTGAAACCGACGTCCTTGACACGTGGTTCAGTTCGGCGTTGTGGCCTTTTGCCACGCTGGGCTGGCCCGGGGATACGGATGACCTGAAGCGGTACTATCCTACTGACCTGATGATCATGGGTTTCGACATCCTGTTCTTCTGGGGCGCGCGCATGATTATGATGGGCCTGAAATTCATGGATGAAGTGCCGTTCCAAGAGCTGTACATCCATGCCCTGGTGCGTGATGCCGAGCGCCAGAAGATGTCGAAAACTAAAGGCAACGTTATTGACCCTCTTGAGGTGACGGAGAAATATGGAACGGACGCAGTCCGCTTTGCCCTGGCAATCAGCGCTGCGCCAGGGACGGACATTGCCTTTAGCTACGACAAGATCGTTTCCTATCGCAACTTTGCCAATAAGATGTGGAATGCGGGACGCTTCATCGTCATGAATCTCCAGAAACTTGCTCCTGAAATTCGCAATCGCGTCGCAGCCTTAACCGAAAATGTGACAAATGATGGGATTAACCCGCTGCCAACAGGCCCAAACCTTGAGTTGGCGGACCGCTGGATATTCTCCCAACTGGCGGCGACTACGATGGAAGTCGTAGGGGCTCTTGCTGATTTTCGCTTCCACGAAGCTTCTTACAAGGTTTACCACTTCTTCTGGCACGAGTTTTGCGACTGGTACCTGGAATGGATTAAGCCGGAGACAACAAGGCCGTTAAGCCCGGAAGATTCCTGCAACGCATGGGCAAATCTTCTGTTGATTTTTGAGTCGGCGCTTCACTTGCTGCACCCGTTCATGCCGTTCATTACGGAAGAGCTGTGGCACCGCCTGCCGAATCGAGGGGATGAAGTTTCCATCTCCCTGACGCCGTTTGCCCTTGTCAACGATGGGGCGGCAGATCCCAAGGCGCAGGAAGACTTTGAGAATATCCGCAGCCTTGTGGTGGCTGCCCGCAATGCGAAGGCGGAAGCGGGACTGCAAAAAGAAAAGGTAACAGCACTGGCGGCCACAGAGGACGCGGCGCTCCTCAATCTCTTCAACACGCACAAGCAAACGATCCTAAGACTTGCCGGGCTTGAGGAGTTGGACCTCGTCCATGGGCGGCTGGAAATGGGCACCCATGTTACCGCAGCTTTTGAGCTCCAGTTGCTGTATGAAAAGAAAGCTGATCACGACTCAGAGCGGGTGCGGCTTGCAAAAGAGAAAGAGAAGCTGGAAGAAGCGTTATTGCGGGTGAAGAAGCAACTCGAAAACCGCAGCTTTGTGGATCGTGCTCCGGAAGAGGTTGTTCGCGCCACGGAAAGCCGCCGAACCGAGCTTGAGATACAGTTTCAGAAAGTTGTGGACTCCCTGGAAAGGCTAAGGTGATATCGTGCTAAAAGTGAACGAAAGCCCCTCCGTTTCGCTGGACGACATGGTTCGCGGTCTTTCCGTACAGCAGGTACGCAAGGTTGTCACGCGCGCGCTTGTTGAAGATCTTGGCGAGGGAGATGTAACCACGAACCTGACGGTTCCTGATTGCATTAAGGCGCGCGGAACTTTCTATTCGAAGCAAACTCTTGTCGTGGCAGGTCTCCCCATTGCGGTGGAAGTCTTCCGTACGCTCGAACCCGATTGCGCCTGGGAGGCAGTCGTGTCAGATGGCACTGAGGTTGTCGTGGGCAGGCCGCTTGCGACCGTTGAGGGAAAAGCTGCAACGCTGCTTTCCGGAGAGAGGGTTGCTCTTAACTTTCTTCAGCGGTTGAGTGGTGTTGCTACCCTGACGCGGAAATTCAAAGACCAGCTTGCAGGATTGAGGACAGAACTGCTGGATACGCGCAAGACAACTCCGGGCCTGCGTGTTCTTGAGAAATATGCCGTCCGGATGGGAGGCGGAACGAACCACAGGATGGGGCTCGATGACGGCATTCTGATCAAGAACAATCACATTGATATTGCGGGAGGTATTCGGAATGCGGTTGAAAGCGCGCGCCAGCACCGCCCGGCGGGGATTCAGATTGAGGTTGAAGTTCGAAACCGGAGAGAGCTGGAAGATGCGATTGCGGCGGGGGCGGAAATCGCTCTGCTGGACAATATGTCGATTCCAGAAGTATTGGAGTGCGTTACTCTTGCAAAGGGCCGGGTGTTGTTGGAAGTATCAGGCGGGGCGAACCTTGAAAACGTGCGCGCATACGCGGAGACGGGAGTTGACAGAATTTCCGTTGGAGCGATAACCCACTCGGCGCCCGCGGTCGACATCAATTTCTTAATCGAGCCTCTCTAACAGTCACAGTGCACGATTTCCAGGCGCCTATTGAGGGCCTGTTGCGAGTGGAGCCTTTCCGGACGTATGACAACCGGAGTCACAGATCATAAGATCGATCGTCTGGTCCACCTGCTGGTCAGGAATGCAACGGTGGTTGCGCCCGGGCCCAAGATTGCGTCTGAGATTGGCGTTTCCAGATCCACTGTGTGGGAGTGGATTGAGAAGCTGCGAGCTTTGGGAATGGTGATCAAAGGACATCCGAGGCACGGTTACCAACTTGAGAAGCTTCCGGATTTTCTGGTTCCCAGTCTGGTTCGGGCCGAGCTCGCCCACGGAGTTATCGGACACAAAGTCATCCATTACTTCCGCACGGAATCCACCAACAGCGCCGCCTTGCAACTAGACCTTCAAAGCGGTCCCCACGGCACAGTTGTTATTGCGGAGGAACAGACTGCTGGACGGGGCCGGTTGGGCCGAAACTGGTATTCCGAAAAATCGAGCGGTATTTATACTTCAATAGTATTGCGGCCGCCACTTTCGCCAGCGGTTGCGCCCATCCTGACCCTTCTTACCGGAGTTGCAGTTCAGCACGCGGTCAGTTTGGCAACCGGCCTTCGTGCGGATATCCGTTGGCCCAACGACCTGCTTATCAACGACAGGAAGGTTTGCGGAATTCTAACTGAAATGAAGGCTGAAATGGATCGTCTTCACATGGTTGTTCTGGGCATCGGCATCAACGTAAATCACAGTTCGATGCCTGAAGACCTTCGAGAGATTGCAACCTCTCTTGCACTGGAAGGGGGCAGGCAGTATTCCAGGCTGCAAATTCTGGCACAAGTGCTTCATGAAGTGGAACGTTACTACGAGATGCTTCTCAAGGAAGGAAATGCTGCTATTGTCAGAGAGTGGTCGGCAGTATCGAGCTACGCCTCGGGGAAAAAGGTCTCGGTCAAGGCAACTGGCCGTGAGTATAGAGGCACCACAT
>JBJKQZ010000486.1:0-4317 GCA_046704865.1 Terriglobia bacterium | reverse complement strand
GTGTAGACCAACTCGGAGCGGGAGAGATCCTGCTGACTTCCATGGACGCCGACGGAACGCAGGCCGGTTTTGATTGCGAGTTGACGGCCACCATCGCCCGCGCCGTACCCATCCCGGTAATTGCTTCAGGTGGGGCAGGTAGTTTGCAACATTTTGCAGACGTCTTTCTTGATGGGGCCGCTGACGCCACCCTCGCTGCGTCCATTTTCCATTTCGGCACACATACCGTCCGCAGCCTCAAAGAACATCTTCGATCCAAAGGAGTCTCAGTCCGCCTGTGATTATCCCGTGCATTGATCTGATGGGCCGCAAAGTGGTTCAACTCGTACAGGGAAAGCGAAAAGCTCTTGAACTCCCCGACCCTCTCGCGGTCCTTGAGAAATTCAAAGACTATCCACAGATTCAGGTGATTGATCTTGACGGCGCCATGGGCCGCAGCTCGCAGGCGGACATCGTTCGTGATCTGTGCCGGCGCAAACCCTGCCGCGTGGGCGGCGGCATTCGCAGCCTGGAACGCGCTCTGCAGGTTGAAAAGGACGGTGCATACAAAATAATCGTGGGCAGTTCGGCTTTCACTTCCGACGGAATTAACATGGATTTTCTCCGCGCTCTGTCGGAGCGCGTTGCGCGTGAGAAGCTGATGATCGGTGTCGATTGCTTCGGCAACCGGGTGGCGATTCATGGCTGGAAGGAAACGCTGCCGATGGCGCCTGCTGATGTCCTTCCGCAACTCGAGCCTTTCTGCTCGGAATTTCTGTGCACCTATATTGATGCAGAGGGGAAGCTCCAAGGGACCGACCTTGAGTACTTCCGCTCATTGCGGGCTGTCACAGCACTGCCGATCACGGCAGCCGGCGGAATTACAACCGACGATGAAATACGCGCGCTTGATGAAATGGGCATGAACGCGGCGCTCGGGATGTCGATCTATCGCAAAACCTTCCCGGAATTATTTCCAGAGAGCCATAAAATCTAGCGGCCAATTCACTCCTGCAGTTTAAAATGGGAACCGAGTTCCCAATCGGGGCAACAAGCCGCCCGTCATTAGGGCAGCGCAAGATCAGACTACTAAGTTTGAGGTGCCATGCGCTGGGCCAGGTCGTGGATGTTGTGCACGTTTTTTTACTATCCGGCCCTTTGGATTGCGTTGAGCTGTGTCTGGGCGATTCCGGGCGTTTTCCAGACCGTAATTTCTCAAGAACACATCGTCGAATTTCGTGTAACGGCCTTCGGCCTTATGCTCTGGAGCGCTCCGGTCAATCCGGCTGATCACCCGGTAGTGGCCCACAGCTTTATCATCTCGAGGCTTTCCTGGTGGGTCCTGATTCCACTGGCAGCAGCAATTGCCATAACACTGGTCGGCGCGGGGCGCCTGCGGCGCATTCTTGGCGGGTTGACGGTCGCCGTACTGGCAGACGTCGCCCTCGTGCTACCGTTCACGCGCTTTCAGGTACCCGGCCATGTCAGCACCGATATCATTCTGGCTTCTGTCCTGTTTTTTGCCCTGATCTGTCTCGGACAGTACTGGATATCCCGTGCCTGGGCCAGCAATGGCTATTGGGGACGGGTGGCCGGCCTGTGGGCGAGCACTGCTCTGTTGCCACTGCTGCTCTGGCTCTTTTTTCATCTTTTCCGTGCGTCACGCTTTGGTAATTTCCTCTGGATGCTGGCACCGCCGGCTGTCCTTGCAGCGATATTGGCCACCTTGCGTACCCCCAGGTCTTCCATCGCAGACTCGCAGCCCATGGATTCGCGGGCCATCGTTTCCGGTGCGGCTGTAACCGTTCTGCTGGTGATGGGCGTCACATGGGGAGGCCCTGTGGCGGTCCAAGCCTTCCAACAGCGGGAAGCGCAGAAAAACCAGGCGGCAATGGCAAAGCTTCCGCCGAATCCGGTAAACGCCCCCTACCCAAAGATCTTTTTCCAGAAGGGTGTAAGCCTTTCCGCAGAGTTTCCAAATCCTTACGCCAGCCCGGGCGCACGGCAGATGCTGCGTGCGCTTCATGCAGACGGTGTGAATGCCGTTGCTCTGGTGCCTTATGGCGGTATGCGGCTCGGGTCGACGGAAGTTCGCGGGTTCGGACAGCACAGTTGGGAAAGCGACGAGGGCTTGCGTGAACTTTCCAGGCTGGCACATGCCATGGGAATGAAGGTAATGCTTAAACCAGGCATCTGGATTGGCGGCGGTCACTTCGGAGGCGACATCGAATTCTCCTCCCCGACCGATCGCAAAAAGTGGTTTGCCAATTACGGCAGTTTTATCGAACGCTATGCAAGGATTGCCGCTGAAATCCACGCCGACTTGTTCTGTGTGGGGGGCGAGTTCGTCCGTATGTCACGATATGATTCAGATTGGCGCAGGATCATTGCGAACGTCCGTAATCTGTATCCCGGCCCAGTGACCTATGCCGCCAACTTCGGCGAAGAGTTCCAGAATCTCAAGTTCTGGGATGCGCTCGATTATATCGGCCTGCAGGAGTATTATCCTTTGCCCAATGATCTTTCAACCGACGCCCTTGTCGAAAAGGTTGAAGCTGTTGAAGAACGGTTTCACAAGCCCATCATCTTCACTGAAGTCGGATTCCCCAGCGTGGCCAGTGGGAATCGCCGCCCTTGGGTGGACGGCAGGCAGGGCCAGGCGGACCTCCAGCTCCAGGCGCAATGTTATCAGTTGATTTTCGAGGCCTTCTACAACAAGCCGTGGTTTGAAGGAATGTACTGGTGGAAGGTTGGGACGAATGGATTCGGTGGCCGCAACGATACTTCCCTCACCCCATGGGGCAAACCGGCAATGGAAGTTGTCACAAAATGGTACAAGGGGGGGAGCAGGCAAAATGCAACACTGAACCAGCCGACAGTGAAGCAGGAACAAACTTCACCCTACGCGTCCAGATAAATACGCGGGACCCGCTTGCCAATTGAGCACAGAATTTCATAGGGGACAGTACCCACCAGATCAGCAATTTCGAGCGCGGTAATCGAGCAATGGTCGTCCTGTCCGAGCAGGATAATTTCATCACCAATATCCACTCCCGGAACGTCTGTTACATCCAGCAGCGTCAGGTCCATGCTGATGTTACCTACAATGCGGGCACAGTGTCCGCGAACGATGGCCCAGCCACGATTGGAAAGTGCCCGACTCAATCCATCGGCATATCCTACAGGAACTGTGGCAATGCGAGACCGGCGTCGGGTATGAAATGCAGCTCCGTATCCAAGTGGCGTTCCTGTGGGCATGTCCTTCAGGTAAACAACCCTGGACTTTAAGGTGAGGATTGGTTCAACCTGTGGCGATTCCGGCACTTGTCTGCCGGGCGGCAGAATCAACGGCAGGCAGTACCCATAAAGCAAGGCTCCGATTCGAACCAGGTTCTCCGGAAAAGTCCAGCCCGCCACAAGCGCCGCACTGTTCGCCACATGAATCCATTCCGGCTGAATGCCAAGCTCTCGCACCTGAAGAAGGGCCCCGTTCAAACCCAAAGCCTGGTCTTCAGTCTGCGACGCAACCAGATCTTCAGCAGAAGCAAGGTGCGTGAACAGGCCTTTCATTTCAAGGCCCGGCAGTTCGCGGTAGTGATTGACAAAAGCCTTTAATCGGTCCGGGGGCAATCCAAGACGTCCCATCCCGGTGTCTACTTTCAGATGGAACTCGATGGGCTTCCCAAATCGTCGGGCACATTCGGAATAGGTATCAAGGCGCGCCGTGGATGAAAGGGTCGGGGTCAAGCGGTATTCAATCAGGTGGGCCGGATCGCTCATGTAAAGCCCGCCGAGCAGCAGGATCGGCTGCTCAACTCCGGCGGCGCGCAATTCGAGGGCTTCCTCCACTGTGGCCACACCGAACCAGTCTGCTCCAGCCGATGCCAGTGTCCTGGCCACGGTTACGGCGCCGTGTCCGTAAGCATCTGCCTTCACCACAGCCATTACTCGGCGCTGGCCCGCCGCCCGCCGCACGTACTCGAAATTCCGGCGAAGTTTGGGAAGTGAGATTTCCGCCCAGGTGGGTCGCAAAAGATTTTGGGTGTTTACTTTCACTCGGTTTGCCGTGGAACTTGATGGATCTCCTGCCTGGAAGTACCTCGCAGATCGCTGCTAATAGGAATCTTGATCGCTATCGGCTGCCATGTTCTCATACCTGACATATGATTTCATAAACACGATTGGAATTTCCCCAGTTGGACCATTTCGCTGTTTTCCAATGATGAGCTTGGTCTCTTCCCCGCCGATGCCGCCCTCGCCTTCTTCGGCCGATTTCCGCTCGCGGAAAATGAAGATAACAACGTCTGCGTCCTGCTCAATCGATACCGATTCGCGAAG
>JBJKQZ010000485.1:0-3219 GCA_046704865.1 Terriglobia bacterium | reverse complement strand
GGAGTAGACTCCGTTCGTCTTGATGTACGCGCACATGACCGTTCCAACACCACTTGAAACTGCGGCCCGGAACGGCGGCAAATAAATCTCCTGCAACGTCCTCTCGTCCACCACGGAATCGATATGGAACCGGTCGTCCTCCTGATTCATGGTCAGGTACATATTGGCATTCGCAATGGGCCCCTGGCTCTGGATGCCCTTGATCTCGGCCGCCGCCATCTGACCGTTCAGGTAAGGGTCCTCACCAAAAGTTTCAAAAGTCCGCCCCCACTCAGGCACGCGAACAACATCGATGGTAGGGCCCAGTTCAACATTTGTCCCTTTCTCCCATTGTTCTTTCCCAAGAACTCGCCCAAAGGCATTCAGCAATGAGGGGTCCCAACTGGAAGCCGCAGCAATCGGGGCTGGCAGCAGAGTGACGCCCTTAGCAGCGTTCCCAACTCCCGCGCGGCCGTCAGCAAGCTTCAGAGCGGGAATATGCAACCGTGAGTTCGCCGGCACATAACCAACGTATCCCTTGAAGGGATGCTCTTTCCTCGAAACGCCGTGGACCAGAGCCACTTTGTCCTTGAGCGTCATCGCCTGGAGCAGCAGGTCAGCCCTTCGTTTTGCGAAGAGCGACTTGTTCATCCATGGGTCGTGATGGCCCGTCTGTGCATGGGCAGACAAGACAGTGGAAACCAAAATGAGCGCAATACCGGCAATCAAAAACGCACTATGTGCTCTGGATTTCATGACGCATTCACCTGACACCTTATGGACGATACTCCGGAGGTCTGCCCGCGACTTCTGAACCACCCCCAACGCAATTTCTGGCAAGTGGCAACAGCAACGCTAATGCAGCGTGTGTTTAGCGTCAAGCGGAATTCATACGCCAGTTACACACCGGCAGGATCCTTCTGCCCTCAAGAAAAACTTTGATTGAATTCGACACCGGACGCAGCGTACGTCGCCGTACGCCACCGGGGCAGCTAACCAAGCACGGGCACCGCAACACTGCGGACAGCTCGCGATTCGTCGCTCAGCAGGAAACGAATGACTGCGGCTACGTCTTCAGTCCGGACCCACTTTGAGAAATCTGCCTTCGGCATTGATTTGCGGTTCGCTGCGGTATCCATGGTTCCCGGCAAAATACAGTGCGCCCGGACATCAAACTTTTCAAGCTCCTGGGCAAGAATTTCCGTGAGTTGCAGGACAGCGCCTTTTGAGACGGCATAGGGAGCAATTCCCGCGCCGCCGCCCTTCAGGATGGCCCCGCTCGAAACCGTGACGATGCGGCCGAAATTCTGGCGGACCATCACGGGGACGATCGGGCGAAGCATTCTGACAACGCTCATCAGGTTGAGATCCAGCATATGTTCCCACGCCGGATCATCACTTTCGAAACTCTTACCCGCAGCAAAACCTCCCGCCACGCAGACCAGAAAGTCCAGCCTTCCATGCTGTTCCAGCACATTGGCAACAAAGTGTTCGACGTCAGGCGAATTTCTAAGATCGACCGACCCGCCGGTCAACCGCCCGGAAAATTCACCGGCTGCCATCCGCAGCGATTCCCAGCCCTTTTCCTCAAAGTACGGTACCGCAACGGTCGCCCCATTTCTAAGCAAATCCAGGGTAACAGAATGCCCCAAAGCTCCCGTTCCACCCGTAATAACAGCTATTCGATCCTTAAAATCCACAATTCACCTCCATCATGCCTTATAATAAATACCCACGAACCAATCCTGGTCAACGAACATTAGTGCACCAAAGTTGACCGCGCAGCTATTAGCTGCCGAGTAGCTTTCTGTGAAGGACCCTCAAGAAGGGTGATGTAAAATTTACATTATGCGTATTCGACACAGGCTTATCATATCTCTAACGATCAGCATAACGATGGTGGCCTTTGTCTTTGCGTTTTTCCAGGTGCGCTCACAAAAGAACGCCCTTCGAAGCGACCTGGAAAAGCGGGCGGAGATTCTGGCCGAGAGCCTGGTCGACAACGTCCAGCCATTGCTCATCAATCAGTCATGGGGGCGTTTGCAGCAACTTCTGGACCGTTTCGAAAACCGCGAAGCGCTCGACGGCGTAGCGGTTTACGACAAGAACGGGAACAAGATCGCCGTTGCCAGTACGCTTGAAACTCAGCTGGACGTTGCTCCATCCGCCGTTCACCAGGCGATTTTTCGTAATCGGGGGGTCAGCCAGTTCTTCAATCTGAATGGCGTACCCATGGAAGTTTATGCGCTGCCTATCCACGGGAATGGAGGCGTGGATGGAGTGCTGGCGCTGTACCACAATGCCAACTTCATTGAGGCCCAGTCTTTCCGGTTGTGGCGGGACACATTTCTGCGCCTGCTGGTAGAAACGCTGCTCATCGCCTTTATCTGCCTCCTGATCATTCGCATCAGCATCCTGGAACCCGTTACGAAGACCGCGCAATGGCTGAAGGCTCTGAGAACCGGCAAGGGACTCCGGTCAACTCCCTTGCCCGCGGAAGAGATTTTCCAGCCCATCGCGCGCGAAGCGACCCAGCTTGCCAAAACCCTGGAAGTAGCCCGGACCGCGGCCGAAGAAGAAGCCCGGCTGCGTGAAGTCGGGGAAGCTGTGTGGACGGCCGAACGCCTGCGCGTGCACGTCCGAAATCGGTTTCGAAACAAGCCGATTTTTGCGGTTTCCAACCGCGAGCCCTACATGCACGTCCATCAGAACGGCGGCATTGAATGCCTGGTGCCTGCCAGCGGCCTGGTAACCTCGCTGGAGCCCATCCTGCGGGCCTGCGACGGCACCTGGGTGGCAAGCGGAGCAGGAAATGCCGATCACGAAATGGTGGATGATAAAGACCGTCTTCGGGTACCGCCCGATGACCCGCATTACACCTTGAGAAGAGTTTGGCTGAGCAAAGAAGAAGAAAACGGATTCTATTTGGGGTTCGCCAATGAAGGCCTTTGGCCGCTCTGCCACATTGCGCACATGCGCCCCACTTTCCGTGAGGCGGATTGGAAGCAATACAAGGCCGTTAACCAGAAATTCGCTAAAGCCGTGCTGGAAGAGATGGAAGGCACGGAAGAACCCGCCGTCCTGATCCATGACTATCACTTTGCGTTGTTGCCGAGGATGGTAAAAGAAATACGGCCCGATGCGCGCGTCGCAATCTTCTGGAACATTCCCTGGGCCAACGCCGATGCCTTTGGCATCTGCCCCTGCCAACGCGAATTGCATCACGCACACCAGGGCGCT
>JBJKQZ010000484.1:0-7017 GCA_046704865.1 Terriglobia bacterium | reverse complement strand
AGCGATTCAATAACCGTCGCCATCACCTCATGCGCTTCTACTTTGGCCAAAAAACGTCTTCTCACTCAAAACTCCTCAAATGGCCGTTTGGCATCACTGGCCTAGAGCCCGGTCAAAACGTCAGGTCCATTATCCGTCACAGCTATCATGTGCTCAAAATGTGCCGAATAAGCGCCGTCTGCTGTGACCGCTGTCCACTGGTCATCCAGTATCTTGAGCCCGGGCCCCCCGACATTCACCATGGGCTCAATCGCCAGAACCATTCCCTCCTTCAGAGGAGGGCCATAGCCAGGCTGCCCAAAATTGGGAATCTGGGGCTCTTCATGAAGCTGCCGGCCGATTCCGTGGCCGACAAATTCACGCACAACTGAAAAGCCATTGCTCAAAACATGCTCTTCAACCGCCGCTGAAACATCACCCAGCCGGTTTCCGACGCGCGCCTGGTCGATTGCCAGATGGAGCGACTCTTCCGTAATGCGCAGAAGTTTCTTGAGCGATTCTGATATCACGCCCACCGGCACAGTCATCGCTGCGTCACCATAATAACCATCGATAATCACGCCCAGGTCCAGGCTGACGATATCTCCGTCATTCAGCCGGCGGCTCGAAGGAATCCCGTGCACGATCTGCTCGTTTACTGACGCGCAAAGGCAACATGGATATCCCCGGTACCCCTTGAAGGCAGGCTTTGCTTTTGCCTGAGCCAGTCTCCGTTCAACAAACTTTTCGAGGTCCAAAGTGGTAACACCCGGCCTCGCCTGCTCCCGCGTCTCTTCTAGTATCCTTCTGACCAGTTGGCCGCTCCGTCGCAATTTCTCGATTTCCGCAGCCGACTTACAAATAATCATGGCTCTTCACAAGACTCAGTAGTTCTTCTGTAATTGCCTCCGGTGATTCACTGCCATCCACATGGCGCAGCGCACCCTTCTTCTGATAATAATCAATCAGCGGCAGTGTGTCCGCTTCGTACGCGCGCAGGCGAATCCGGATAGCGTCCTCATTGTCATCTGCGCGCTGAATGAGCTGCCCTCCATCCTTGCCACAGATTCCGTCCTTTGGCGGAGGGTTCAAGTAAATATTGTAAATCTCTCCGCAGGCCAGGCAGGTTCTCCGGCCCGTCAATCGTTTGATTACGGAATCGGTAGGGACCTGTATATTCAAAACCAGCGGCTCACCCAGGCCTGCTCTTTCAAGCATGCCGTCAAGAAAATTTGCCTGCGCAATGGTTCGGGGAAAGCCGTCTAGAATGGCGCCTTCCCTGCAATCAGGCTGGCCAAGCCGCTCTTCCACAATCGGAGAGATTACGTCGTCCGGAACCAATTCTCCTATATCCATCTTAGCCTTAGCGGCAAGGCCGAGGCTAGTTTTTTTCCGCGCAGCCTCACGCAAGATATCTCCGGTGGAGATGTGCGGAATTCCAAGTTCTCTGGCAACTACGCGTGCCTGGGTTCCCTTGCCGGCGCCAGGGGGGCCAAGGAAAATGAGGATCTGCGCCATCGTTCGCCTTCTGTACGGTCCATCCACTCACGAGGCCGCGCGACGCCCCCTGACGCGCCCCTTTTTCAGGAACCCCTCGTAGTGCCGCATGATCAATTGAGCTTCAACCTGCTGGATCGTATCCATGGCAACCCCCACCACAATCAGCAGGGATGTGCCGCCAAAATAGAAATTGATGTTCAAACCGTGCAAAAGCCAGCCTGGGAGGTTCGAGTCGAACCACGCACCGCCCATCCAAACCGGCAGATGGTTCAGTCGCAACCCGGCAAGCATTATTTCCGGAATCAGCGCGATCAGCGCCAGATAGAGGCCCCCAACCCAGGTAATTTTTGTCAGAACATCATCCAGATGGTCCGCTGTCCGCTTGCCGGGGCGGATGCCGGGAATGAATCCCCCCTGCTTTCGAACATTGTCTGCCACTTCGTCCGGGTTGTAGATAATCGATAGATAAAAATGCGCGAAGAAAATGATCAATATGACGTATGTAAGCGTATAGAGCGGTTCACCCCATCCGAAAGCAGTCTGAAACCAGGTCAAAATCGCGCCCAACTTTCCCTGCTTCCCGGCAAACAGTGCAATCGTCTGCGGGAAAGTAAGGATCGAGACGGCAAAAATGATCGGCATGACACCGCCGCTGTTCACCTTTAAAGGCAAGTGGGTTGAAACACCGCCCATAACCTTGCGCCCCACAATACGTTTTGCATATTGGATAGGAATCCGCCGCTCACCGCGCTCAACAAATACGATGAACGCCACAACCACCAGCATGAAAGCCAGCAACAGAAATACGATTGGGAAGCTCCAGGTACGCGTCACAAACACTTTCTGATAAAGGTTTGCGATTGCGTGCGGCAGGCCAACCACAATGCCGGCAAAGATCAGCAGTGACATGCCGTTCCCAATGCCCCGAGCCGTGATCTGTTCACCGAGCCACATGACAAAAACCGCACCGGTTGTCAGCGTCAGGACCGTGCTCAGGATGAAGCCGATACCCGGGTGGCTGACCAGCGGCATATTGGCCGAGGTCTCTTTTTCCAGGGCAACGGCGATCCCGAATCCCTGGAACATGCTGAGGCCGACCGTCATCCAGCGGGTGTATTCAGTGATCTTTTTGCGGCCAAGTTCGCCTTCTTTTTGAAGCTTTTCAAGGGTGGGCGAAACAACACCCAATAATTGCAGAATAATAGACGCCGTGATATACGGCATGATGCCCAGAGCAAAAACCGTAAGGCGATTCAGGCTGCCTCCGGAAAACATGGAGAGCAATCCGAAAAGCGTCCCGCCCATTGAGTTGAAAAGCTGCTGCATCACCGCCGAGTTGATGCCCGGCGTCGGGACAAATGATCCCAGGCGGTACACGGCCAGCATCAGGAGGGTAAACAGGATGCGTTTCCGCAGATCCGGAATCTCAGTAAGACTTTTGAGATTCTCCATCATGCGGAGATGACCTCCGCTTTGCCGCCGGCTTTCAGAATCTTCTCTTCAGCCGATTTGGAAAAATGGTGAGCCGCAATTTGGAGAGGAGCGTTCAATTCGCCGCCTCCCAACACCTTCAGGCCATCATAAAGAGATCCAACAAGACCACGCTTTACCAGAAGTTCCGGGGTTACTTGTTCCTTCGGGTCGAGCTTTGCAAGGTCTCCAAGATTCACAATGGCGTATCGCTTCTTGAAAATGTTGGTAAAACCGCGCTTCGGCAGCCGGCGATGCAAAGGCATCTGGCCACCTTCAAACCCCGGGCGCATCCGCATGCCGGCGCGAGACCGCTGGCCCTTGCTTCCGCGTGTCGCCGTCTTTCCGTGTCCTGAACCCATGCCCTGGCCAACCCTCTTGCGCCGCTTATGCGCGCCGCTTGGAGGCCGGAGAGTTCCAATATGAATGGCCATGACAGTTATTTCTTACCTTTCTTCGACTTTGAATCCTCTTTTTTAGCTGCCGATTTCGGGGCAGCGGCCTTTCGCTTTGGCTTCGCCTTCTCCGAACCTGCTGCAGCTTCCTTGGCGGAAGATTTCGCGGCGACGCTTTTTGCTGCGGCAGCCTTCTTCTTCGGAGCAACGGTTTCGGCCGCAGCCTCAGCAGACGCCTCGGTTGAGGCAGCCTTGGAGGCTTTCTTTGCAGACGGGGCCTCTACTTTGGGGCTGGCTTCCGCCGGCACAATCTTGTATTCCGGGACGCCAGTCCATGCAGGCACTTTAGCTGGATCGACTACCTCGACCAGATGACAGACTTTCGCCACCAGGCCCCGGAAATGCGCCGTATCAGGCCGCTCGACGATCTGGTTCAGCCGGCTCAAGCCGATGCTCCTGACCACTTCCTTCTGCTTGCGGGGAAACCCGATCCCGCTGCGAACCCATTTGATATAAATCTTACCGGTCTTCTCTGGCACGATGTTGCAGCCTCCCTAGATTTCTTCCACCGGCTTTCCACGCAATGCCGCCACGTCCGCGCTGCTTCGCAGGTTCAAAAGAGCCTGCATGGTGGCCTTGACGACATTGTGGGGGTTGGTCGTGCCCAAGGACTTGGTCAGGACGTTCTGAATCCCGGCAGCCTGGACAACCGCGCGCACAGGTCCGCCGGCAATAACGCCGGTGCCGGCAGCGGCGGGCTTTAACAGGACGCGGCCGGCCCCATAATGTCCGACCACAGTGTGCGGAATCGTCGTTTCCGTAATATTGACCTTGCGAAGGGACTTCTTTGCCATCTCGATTCCCTTGCGGATCGCCTGGGGTACTTCGCGCGCCTTCCCGGTGCCGAAGCCGACGTAGCCATTGCCGTCTCCCACAACCACCAAGGCTGAAAAGCTGAGGTTCTTTCCGCCTTTCACAACCTTGGTCACTCGATTGATGGATACGACCTGGTCCTTCAGTTGTAACGTACTTGGGTCAATCCCAACAGCCAAATTGCGCTCTCCTTCGCGTTAAAACGTCAGGCCGTTCTGCCTTGCTTCATCGGCCAGCGCCTTAACACGCCCGTGATAGGTATAACCTCCGCGGTCAAAAACAACCCTGGAAATTCCAGCAGCCTTGGCGCGTTCCGCCAGCACTTTTCCAACCACCTTGGCCGCCGCGATGTTGCCGCCGCTCTTGAGGGTCTTGCGAATTTCCGAGTCACAGGAAGACGCCGACACCAGCGTACAGCTCCGGGCGTCATCCACCACCTGTGCGTAAATATGTTTAAGCGACCGGAACACGTTCAGCCTGGGGATGGAAACTGCTCCTCGCACCTTGTGGCGAATGCGCCGGTGAACTCTCTGGCGGCGAAAATTTTTTGAAACTTGGGTCAACATGCCGTCTGCTATTCCTTCCTGAAGCCTAGCCCTTGGCGGCGCCCGCAGCCGCCTTGCCAACTTTCTTTTTCAGCCGTTCGCCGGTGTATCGTACTCCCTTGTTCTTATAGGGATCCGGTGGACGCAGTTCGCGAATCCGGGCTGCAGTCTGCCCCACCAGCCGGGCGTCAACTCCCTTGATAATCAGGTGCGTCTGCTTGTCAACACTGACGGAAATTCCCTCCGGGATGGGGAAATTAACCGGGTGCGAGTAACCGAGAGCAAACACCACCGACTTCCCGCTTACCTCGGCGCGATAACCGATCCCGACAATGTCCAAATGTTTTTCAAAGCCTTTGCTCACGCCCTCAATGGCGTTCGCAACTTCTGCGCGAACCAGCCCGCGCAATGCCACCTGTTCCTCATTCTCCATTTGCGCCAGATAAGTTCCGTCCTGCTTCTCCAGGCGAATCCCGGAAGGAAGAGGAACGGTCAGGCTCCCCTTAGGCCCTTTGACGGTCACGGCTTTTGCATCCGCTTGAACCGTCACGCCAGACGGAATCTCGATCGGCTTTCGTCCAATTCTTGACATAACCCTAGCCTTGCCCGAAGTCCGGGCCTACTCCACTTCGCAGAGAATCTCTCCGCCCACTTTTTCGCGGCGGGCAGTTTTGCCCGTCATCACGCCCCGGGGCGTCGTCAGAATGTTCACGCCCAGTCCGCCAAGCACTTTTGGGACCTCCTGGGAACCGACGTAAACGCGCCGGCCCGGCTTGGAAACGCGGGCGATTTTTGAAATGACGCTGGCGCCATCGGGCGCATATCGAAGGAAGACTCGCAAGGTCTGCTTCTTCTTCTCTTCCGAGACCTTGTAATTGCTGATGTAGCCCTCTTCCTTCAGAACCCGGGCAATTTCGATTTTCAATTTTGAGGACGGCATATCCACGCGTTGATGCCGCGCGCGATATCCGTTGCGAATTCGCGTCAGCATGTCAGCGACCGGATCAGAAACAGCAGACATAAAGCTCCCAATTCAAAAGACTCGTCGCAGCTTCAATCGATCCCGCTGCGATCGTTCTACCCAACTACCAACTCGACTTCACGACCCCGGGGATGTCTCCCTGCAGAGCAAGCTTGCGGAAGCAGAGCCGGCACATCTCAAACTTTCTGATATATCCGCGCGGCCGGCCGCAAATGCGGCACCGGTTCCTGTGTCGAATCTTGAACTTCGGCTTGCGGACTAATTTTGCCATCTGGCTGGTACGAGCCACTGATTATCCTCCTGCCTGCTCATTCGAAGCTTCCTGCGCGGCCTGGCGGCGCTGGACCTCAGCGCGGAACGGCATTCCCAGGTGCTTCAAAAGGGCAAGCGCCTCTGCATCACTTCGAGCATCGGTCACGATGGAAATATTCATTCCCTTGACCTTCTCATTCTTCCCGTATTCCACTTCCGGAAAAACCAACTGGTCGCGCAGCCCAAGGGTATAGCTGCCACGGCCGTCAAACGACTTTGTCGAAAGGCCGCGGAAGTCACGAACTCTCGGCAGGGCAACATTGACCAGACGGTCAAAGAATTCGTACATTCGCTCGCCCCGCAGGGTTACCATGGCCCCAATCGGCATGTTCTTCCGCAGCTTGAAGTTCGCAATGGATTTTCTCGCCCGCGTCACCACCGGCTTCTGACCTGACACCTGCCCAAGCTCGCGGGTGGCCGCTTCCAGGACTTTCACGTTCTGGATAGCCTCGCCCAGGCCCATATTCACCACAATCTTGCTCAGCTTGGGAACCGCCAAGCGGTTCGGATATTTAAATTCTTCCATCAGTGCCGGTAGAACTTCCGTCAGATACTTTTCTTTTAATCGCGCTGCCATATTCGCCTGGTCTTCCTCAGTCTTTAGCTGTCAAGCACCTTGCCGCACTTGACGCACTGCCGGACTTTCTTTCCTTTTTCGCCGCCCGCCATGCGCTGATGCCGCACCCTCGTGGGACCGCATTCGCTGCAAACGACGGCCACATTCGATACGTGAATCGGGCCTTCTTTTTCCAGGATCCCACCCCGCACCTGCTTGGAGGGGTTCGGCCGCGTGTGGCGGTTGATCATGTTGGCGTGTTCTTCAAAAACCTGCCGTTTGCTCGGAAGCACGCTCAGCACACGACCCGTCTTTCCCTTATCGCGCCCGGCGATAACCTGAACCTGATCATTCTTCCGGATATCCAATGCCACACCCATTACAAAACCTCCGGAGCAAGGGAAA
>JBJKQZ010000483.1:0-3881 GCA_046704865.1 Terriglobia bacterium | reverse complement strand
GGCCCCGAATCGACGAAGCGCCGGTCCGTCGTGGCTACCGATCTCTGTAAGAGGTTTGCTATACATTGTCGTTTCCGCCATGCCGTAAAAATTTTGAAAGAGAGCCCGGATCTATCGACTCTGTTTCCGTGGCATGAAATTCATTGCGAATGGGAAAAGGCATTGTGATACCTTCGGAAAGCTCTGGTATATCCAATCAAATTTTCTTCAAAAGAATAGAGCGAGTGTCGCGGGACCCTTCTAACCGGCCAGCAACCTTGCACCCAGCAACAAATAAAAGATGCTGAAAATCCATGTGAAAACCCGCTCGGGGACCCACCGCGTCAACCGGCTTCCGATGATGACTCCTGGCACTTCACCTGCTACCAGCACCAGGAAAAGTGGGGTATTAAAATTACCCATCCCCCAATGGAGCGACCCGGCGAGAGCCGTTGTTACCAGCCCAAACAAGAGATCCGTGCCGACCAGGCTTCCAATCGGCAAAGGAACCAGCACCAGCAGGGCGATCATTAATAAGCTTCCACTGCCAACGGAGGTCATGGAAACCAGGAAGCCCACGACAGCGCCGACAGCAACAAGCTTCACACCAGCGCCCGAAAAGCGGGGATTTGCATTCTCTGCTGAGAAGGGCCGTTTTCGATTGCGCAGGAAAGGGAGAAAAAAGGCGACACCAAACAGAGTGAATCCCAGCAGAACTTTCACCGCATGGTCCAATTGCGCCATCGATATCCGGGTTTGCATAACGTGAATGAACGCAATGCTTGCTAGCGAACCCGGAATGCTCCCTGCCAGCAGGTACCCCGCCAGGTCCCAGCGAATCTGGCCCACCTTGCGATGCACCAATACTCCTGCCAGCTTGGTGACCGCCCCGCTCATCAGATCTGTGCCGATCACAGTCAACACACGCAGCGGTGTGACAAGCAACAGGAGAGGCGTCAGGATGACTCCCGCACCTGTTCCCGACAGTCCTACCAAGATGCCGGTCACAAACGCGAGTATGGATATGAGTACCAAGTGCATTCCTCACTCTGAGGTTTACTGAACACTTTGTGAAGAGTGGAATCAGCGTTCCCATGGGTGTTAATGGGCGAATCGTCCGTATTGTCCGTTGAGTCAGTTTCCTGACGCGATTTCTGCCCAGGGGAAGTCCAAACTGGATCCCCTGGGAATGGAAGGCCAGTCTCTAAATATTGGAATGGCATCCAGCGGAACCGCAGCGGAAAGGCCGACAATGCCTACCGCTGCGCGTGCGGCTGGTTAAAATCAAGGGATCGAGCATTGGATATAGCTTGCTCATGCAAATCTATCAGTGATTACTCATATTCGTTCTGGCTTGGACGCGCCTGGAGCGTTGTATTGGTCCCGGCAATTCCACCCGAAGTCGGCCTGTGCTAAACAGGCCAGGCAGAAGCCGGGAAGTCTCCGTTGTTGCCGGAAAAAAGCCGGGTGGCCTCCGCCGCACGGCGGGTTTCAGGCAAGTAACCTTCTTTTTGAAGGTAGCTCAGAATTTTCCGGGTAGCCTCAGCCGGACTCATCTGGTTCGTATCGATCACCAATTCTGCATCTTCCGGTGATTCGTATGGATCGGAGATTCCAGTGAACTGTTGGATTTTTCCGGCGCGCGCCTTGGCATAGAGTCCTTTCCGATCACGCTGCTCGCAGATTTCCAGCGGTGTAGCCAGGTGGACCAGAACAAATCCCCCTTCTGATTCAATCAAAGCCCGTACCTCTTTGCGGACCCTGTCATAAGGCGCAATTGGAGCGCAGATGGCGATTCCGCGGTGCTTGGTTATCTCTGAGGCAACAAAGCCAATGCGCCGGATGTTGAGGTCGCGATGCTCTTTGGAAAAACCCAGCTCAGAGGAAAGATTTTTCCGGACCAAATCGCCGTCGAGCAGCGTAACGGGCCGGTTGCCCATTTCCAGTAATTTCACCAGCAGAACATTGGCGAGAGTCGACTTTCCCGCCCCTGACAAGCCAGTGAAAAAGACCGTAAATCCCTGAGAGCGCCGCGGAGGATGCTTGCGCTGCAGTTCACTGGCGACGGAAGGAAAAGTAAACCACGTTGGAATCTCCCGCCCCTCAGTGAGCAATTGGCGCATGCGAGTGCCGGAGAGGTTCAAAACTTTGGCCTCAGGTGGTGCTTCGTCTTCGGGAACAAATCTTTCCTGTTCCTCCAGGTACACCACCTTTCGGAAGGGCACCATTTGAACTCCCAATTCCTCCTGGTGTTTCTTGACCAGTTCCTGGGCTTCGTAGGGACCGTAGAAAGGTTTCCCCTCCGAGGTTTGTCCCGGCCCGGCGTGATCACGTCCGATGATGAAGTGGCTGCAGCCGTAATTCTTGCGGATAATGACATGCCAAAGGGCTTCACGCGGACCCGCCATGCGCATGGCAAGCGGCAGCAGAGAGAGCTTCGCCATATTGCTGGGATAGTATGGAAGCAGGGCCTGATAGCAGCGCACCCGCGTATAATGGTCGACGTCTCCGGGCTTGGTCATCCCGACGGAGGGATGAATCAGGAGCTTTGCCTTTGCCGCCTGAGCGGCCCGCAAAGTGAGTTCCAGATGCGCTCTGTGCATGGGATTGCGGGTCTGGAAAGCCACGATGCGCTTCCAACTACACCTTGAGAACTCAGCTCGCAGCCCGGCGGGGGTCAGGCGCAGATCAGGAAAGTCGTAGTGAACAGGTTGCTCGATTCCTTCCAGCCTGCCTCCCACATAGCAGAGATGGGTTTGATCGAGCAAATATGCAACTCCCGGATGTTCCCGGTTGGATGTTCCAAAGATCGCTTCAGCCTCCGCACGGCGGTCGGGTTGCCAAACTTCTTCCACATGCAGAACTGCCAACATTGTTCCTTCAGGATCCCTAAGAGCAATGATATTCCGGCGGCCAAGCTTTGCGGCCATTTCTTCCGGGACGTCCAATACGATTGGGATGGGCCATACAAGACCTTCAGCAAGCCGCATGGAAGCGCACACGGACTCATAATCCGAAGGCAGCATAAAACCCTGCAAGGGCGAGAAAGCCCCGTTCAGGAGCATCTCCAAATCACAGAGTTGCCGCGGCGTTAAATCCCAGGAAGGGTAGTCTTGCGATTCAGCAAGAATTTCCCGACGCCGGTCCGGATCCACCATGAGCGTGGTGAGCTTTCCCCCGTGGGGGCTGTTTAAGCCGTGCGATTTGGAAGAGTCTGAAATGGACTCCCGAGTGTTTGTGTGCGCCAATCTATTCATGAACCTCCTTTTGTCTTGCAGGAATGGCGTCCCTCGCGCGGACCTTTATTGTTGATTTTCAAGATGCCGGCTCCAGGACGTCGTCGGAGAGAATTCTCCGTTGAAGATGCGATGCTTACAAAACTGTAGACCAAACTACGGCCGCCGCTGGCCCAGATATCCGTAACGCCATAGCAGGGGGAATGCCAATGATTTGACGAGCATTCTCTTGCCCAGAGGAAGCGAATTCTGCGGCGCAGGGCGAATGATAATTTCATCTCCTGTGAGTTTGTCAGGGTTGCTCACCAGGATGTGCTGGGTGTGAACCCGGGCCCGATTGGGGCTTGTGAAAGGCAGAGCCACCGGACGCTTGAAGACTCCGTCGGCGATGGATTTTAGAATTCCTTGTGGATTGTCTGGAATATCCTCAAAACAGATTCGCCAATAGGCGTGGGCCCGGCGGCCGAAGACCTCAAACAGAAGGTTATGCAGCGACCACTCACCCAGAATTTTCAAGGCTGCCTGGGGAGCCGAGTAATTCTTCCTCTTGCTCCAGCTTTTCACAACGCCTTCCGGGCTCCGCACAAGGTGCACCACGTATACTTCTACTTTGGAAAGCTGAGTTAGCGCAAACAGGTACCACGGGCTCTTTGTGGTGGTAACAAC
>JBJKQZ010000482.1:0-5472 GCA_046704865.1 Terriglobia bacterium | reverse complement strand
GAACTCGACACGCTCCGCACCTGCAAGACGCTTTCCTACTGCACCTACCTCATGCGGTCAAAGAACAATGAACTCGGACAATTCCCCGCCGGCTGCCCGCCGTTTGATAAAGAAGGTTACGGCGAGATCATGAAGCAGGCGCGAGCCGCCGCCCGCATGGCTGCCCAGAAAAAACCGTAAGCGGTCCCGCAAGTTGGCAGAAAAAGCCATCCCGACACACATCAATTCCATCGCAGCAACGAATCCCGCGTTCGGCCCGGTCAGCGAAGTTGGCCTGCGTCTGTCGCGGTTCCCGCCTGGCGTACCTTTCCTGTGAAAATGCTAAACTTGCCTCAATGGTCGCAGTAATTCGGGCGTGGAGAGGTTTGCTATGACTCACAACGATTTTGCACGTCGGCTGGAATACCTGGAGCGCGATAACAGGCGGCTAAAACGTGTTGCTGCCGGGGGTATTGCAGTGGCAGCGGTCCTGAGCGTGGTTTACGCATTCTCTTGTTCTTCTCAAAATGCAATTGACGGAACACCGAGTTCGGAAAAGATTACGGCACGTGAACTTGACATGGTGGATGGGGCAGGAAAAGTCCGGGTTCAAATTTCCATGAACTGCACTGCAGCAACCAACTGCCTGCCTGAAATCCGGCTGTTCGGCACGGACGGAAACCCGCTCACGTCCATCGGTGCTGGAACGCTGACAGTTTCCGGTGAAGCGGGAGCGGCATCATTGCAGAGCGACCATCTGCAGTTCAGCGTCGCCGCGAAAGGAAGCGCACCACGCGTGACGGCGGAACTGGGAAGTGGTACAGGCGGAGGTGGGTTGCTCTCGCTGGTGGGCAACGCACAGAGTTATGTCCGGGTCAATGCAAATTCCCCCGGGATTGAGATTCAGGACTCCCAGGGCTACACGATGAATCTGGGAGCGGTAGACCTGACCACTGTCATCACCGGCCAAACCTCAAGGACCACCGCCGACTCAATCGTGATGTTCGGCAATGACAAGAAGAGACACCTGATCTGGCGCGCTCCCTGAGGCACCAATACACCGTTTGGAACTCAAAATTCGCCCAATATTCAAAACATTTTGCAATCCCAGGCTTATATCCGAATCCAGATTGAGAACCTTCTCATTCAGTCACAGGACTTATGGGGCTAACGAAAGGGATTGCTTGAAGACGCCGGACGGGTGAAGATAAGTGTTCGAATCTCCATGAGTCACAGAATCCGGCCGTTTTAAATGAACTGAAGGCTCTATCGGCTTCTGCAATCTGGGGAGTGGGGAATATTCTTTTTAAAACCAGCGGGAAATATATGGAGATTCCTATCTTCAGGGCTGAAGTGAATCCATCTTGAGCAGGAAGGGCTGCCGAGTGTTTTGTGGACAATGAATACATTTCGGGGGATTGTGCCATCCAATCCGTAACACAAGTACTGTTTTCACAGGGAGGGTAGTAATGAAGTTTCGAAAGATACTGGCGCTTACGTTTGTTGCAACGGCCCTGTTAACTGCCGCGAGTCTGCAGGCGGCCAAAAGCAAGACGCAGGACCTTCTTGTACCTTACGCAGGCACCATCGCCGGCACACACATCGCGAGCGGCCAATATCGCGTGAAATGCGAAACCAACGGCACAAGTGCAAAGTTAACTTTCATACTGGATTGGAAAGTTGTCGCAACCGTCGAGGGACGAGTTGTGAATCGCAGCGAACAGTACTCTGTAAATGAAGTCGTCTACCAGAAGAAGCCCGACGGCTCGCGTTACGTTCAGGAAATCCGATTTGCACATCCAAATGAGGTCATTGTTTTTAACGACTGACGACCACAAGTGATACCCAGGGATCTTTCCTTTTATCAGGAGCGGCGACCTATCGTGGCGACGATAGGCTCCCCCTACTTGCCCGGATGAGACGGAGCAAATCCTGCTTTGCCACCAGAGTCTCCCAGTTGCGCAAGCATCTTCTGGATCGCGGCACCCAGGTCATGGGGAGTGCTGATTCTGTAGATTTTACCTCCGAGAACTTTTGTCAGTGAGCCCAACGAGTCGGGAAAAAGGTTCTGCGGTCCATTCTCAAAATAGAAAACTTTCGGCATACCTTCGTATCGAAACATCAACATATCCCTGGGAACTTTTTTCACCCAGCGGAAGGAACGCCCAAGAATAATCACTGCATCGGGCGGCGGTTGGGCCGTGAACTGCTGGTTGACCAGCCCGACAACCATCTGCGCCCACTCATTGCTCTTCTCAAGCGTCTCAACGGAAACGACCCCGAGGTTGAGACCGTTGAAGGCCCTCCGGAGCCTGGCAAATCCGGAGGGCTCAAATCTATCAGCCCGGTAAAGCACGCGCTCCTGATCAAGATTGAACGCCACAAGGCGCACAGACTTGCAGGGAACCTGCTGGAGCAGCGAGGAGAGAATCTGCAACAGCATGATCTGATATCCCGTTTTCAATCGCGTCTCGCGTGGATTATACGCGCCCGCGCTGAGCAACACAGCCAGCCGCAATCCGCCGCTGGAATCGGGCCCGCGCCAGGGAGGAATCGTGAGTGAGGAAACCTGGTGGGGGGCCAAAACCTGCGGCACGGCTTTCTGCCATCGATGCGGGACCTTGATCCACCATGCTCTGCGGCACGTTCGGTGGCTGGGATCAAACATCAGCACCTGCACGCGATAACGCCCTTCACCGACTGAAAATCCGCCGTTGGCTACATAGTAGACTTTGCCTTTGCCGGGATAAATCTGTGACGGCCTGGCAGCCAGACCTCGAAAGATGGCAAAATTGCCCAGGACCACGGGAGTTCCTCCTTCGGGCGTTACCTGCACAAGAATGTTGACCCGTGTTCGGCGCCCGCCAAACTCGCGGAAGGGGCAGGTTATCCGGAAGCCCGCATCAAAGTGGAACGTAAAATCGAGAGAGGGCCTTTCGCGCTCGATGTTGCAATTCAACTGGTCTGCTTTGGAAGTCTGGTCAAAAAGGCGGTTGGCTTCTGCCTGCATCTTTGCAGGCAAGGGCTCCTGGCACCGCAACTGGGCCGCAAACCCCAGGCTGATCAGGACCGCCAGCCCTGTGGTGATTACAGGATTCCGCCCGGGCATTTGCCTCCGCAGGCGCATGCGCCGGTGAAGCAGGGAGGGCCGGAAAGTCTCAACCAGCGGAGTGATTGCGGATGACATATACCCTGCGAATTATGCCATGCACGCGACACGCGAGATGCTGCAAATTCTCGTCCGGATCAGAATGCCAATACTGGTCTATTTTTTCCAGGGCGGTGTTTCAGGCAGCAACTTCTGGAATTCTGCGATCAGTGAAGCCTCATAATCGCCTGCGTAAGTCTTGTTGAGGAACCGGCCAATGGCTTCCTCATGGAAGCGTTGCCACGAATCTTCCTCATGGCCCGGGTTGATGGGATAAAAGAGCGCGTTGTTGGCGCGTCCGGCGGCAAGGTCGCCGGGAGCGTCGCCCACCATCAGGACGCAATCTTTCTCATACTTTCCTTCCGTCGTCAGCTTCAGGTGTTCCTTTTTGCTCCCCATTTCCTGCCCGGCAATCACCTCCGCATATTTGGCAATATCGTGTTCCTGCCATTCGCGCACCAGAGCTTCATTTGGCGTGGCGGAAACACAGATGATGTCCGCATCGCTCTGGAGCTTTTCCGCAGACTCCCGGAAAAACGGAAAAGGCGGAACACCTTCCACCATGTCAGCAATCGCGCGGTTGACGGCAAGACTCCACTCGAGTGTCTGTTCCAGCACGGGGTCGTGCGTTTTGGCGATTTCGGCTTCAAGCGTGGGATTGCCGAGCGGCACCCCGGAATCAATCCACGCCTGCAGCGTGGGCACGTCGGGAATTGTGACGCCTCGACGCATCGGCTCCGGCCAATCCCGCAGCAATGCAAATGTCCGGGTCAGCGCCGGGAAGCGGTTGGTCCCCCGCCACTTGGAATAGAGGTTCACAAATTCCGCCGCTTCGCGCGCGTACTTGGAGATGGCCTGCAACTTCCAGTATTTAATGATATTGGGAATAAAGCATTCCTTGTGCTTGATCTCCATGGAATCAAACACGCAGCCGTCGGAATCAATTCCCACAAAGAATTTGTGCTGTGGTTTAAACGCAAGAAGCTGGTCTTTGGGTGAACTCATCGTCTCATCTTTCCTGTACGGAATTTGCTGAATTGTGCATCTTAGCGCAAACACAGCGGAGTGAAAAGGCCGAATCGACTGCATCAAGCGTCGTGAGTGTCAGGTGAACGCTTACCCTAACGAGGCCGCCGCCGGGCACAATTCACGTTCAGCTAAAAGTGTTGCGGCATCGGCAAAGTACGCTCATAAACCAGGCTCAAGCCCCAGTCATTATTGGAAGGGAAATCCGGAAGTTGAATCTCGCCGGTAATATCAGACTCCACCGTGCCGTTACCCACATCTGACCATGTTCCATTGCGCGGGTCGAACCACTTGGCGCGATAAACGCTTCTCAGTCGCGCTCCACGCACCAGACTGCGGGGGCAATCTTTTTCAAAGTAGGCAAGAACAATCGTTTTGTCCGCGGTGCGAGCGGCATAGGCCCAGCCTTCGTAGCCTATCACGGTATGCGTTTTGCTGGGGACAACAAAGTCGGCATCAGGCTGGAGTTCCCGGTAGCGATCGCCAATCAAAAAAATAAACGTCCGCAGGTGCTGCATCTGCGTGGCGGAATTCCACGTGAAGGCGTCCCACATTTTGATGGGAGCGCTCGGCTCGATATCCGCTCCCCAGATTCCCTCAGCTCCATAGACGTGGCCCGCGAGCCCGCCGGATAGCACGCTTCCGTACATGGCGGAGCGGACAAACTGGTCGTCCCGCGGAGTTCCACCCGGCGCGCCGTACTTGTATCCGCCGTTCAAGCCGCGGGCATCCACATAACCCGAATAATACGGCTCGCCGTTCAGCGCAGGCCGGGGAGGGTGCGCCGAGCGAAAAAGCTCCGTCATGTACCAGTAGTATTCGTGCTCGCGCTCATTTCCCGTCTGGTGCAGAGTTACCCAGGAGTTATCTCCCCAGTTGACCAGCGTGGAAGGGTTGGCATTGGCAGAGAGAAGCGTTCCGAAAGGAGGCGGCCCGAATTTGTCCATCACCATGTTGATGGCTTCCATAAAATCGGGCACCGTGATGCTCTCATCAAGAATGTCGAGGTGGATCGGGCTCAGCACAGTGCTGTTGGCCTGGTAGCGCGACCAGACGTACTGGAAGAACCGTGCGTAGGACTCGGGCCAGTCGTTAATCTTCATCCAGCACTCGCTCGCATCGCGCCGCGAAACTTCAATGAACGGAACAAATCCCTGCGCGTTCAGATAATCGATCTTCCGATCCACGTACTTGAAATACTCGGGGTTGACGCGGTCAACATCGGCAAAGACGTTTTCGTACCCGGGCACCTTGCCTGGAAACAGGAAGGGCCGGCCGCCTTCATTATCCATATTCTTCGCGCTGCCCGTGCCGAACTC
>JBJKQZ010000481.1:0-4973 GCA_046704865.1 Terriglobia bacterium | reverse complement strand
TCTTCGTCCACGGTGCCAACCATTGTTCCTTCGGGCATGGAAACCACGGCGAAAAGGGCGCTATCCGGGATAGCTCCACCACCGGTAATGGCTGCCAGGCGGCTTCCACGGCGGCCACGCAGCTGGCCGTTGACTCGGTCCCGAAAAAGCAATGCGGCATGCCGCCCGCGCCGGGCCGATATCCCCTCCGACAGCATGCCAATAATTTCATCGAAGTTACGGCGCGAAAGTTTCCCGTAAGGGTAAGCACTCCGAACCAGTTGGTACAGGTCATCCTCTTTCCATTCTTCGCAGGCGCACATGGCAACAATCTGCTGGGAAAGGATGTCGAGCGGAGACTCGGGAATCTCAAGCCGGTCCAGGTCCGCGTGCCGTATGGCGCGCACCAGTGCAGCGCATTCAACCAGATCGTCACGAGTCATGGCAAACAGCCGGCCCTTCGGCACTGCGCCCCGCCAATGCCCGGCCCGTCCAATGCGTTGCAACGCCACCCCGATGGACCGCGGCGAACTGACCTGGCACACCAGGTCCACCAGCCCGATATCGATTCCCAGTTCCAGCGAAGCGGTGGCCACCATCAGTCGGGCTTCTCCGGACTTCAGCCTCTTTTCCGCGGCAAGCCGCAGCTTGCGCGAAAGACTGCCATGATGCGCCGCAACCTGGTCTTCGCCCAATCGCTCAGCCAGATGGTGCGCCAGGCGCTCCACCAACCGGCGTGTGTTGACAAATACCAGGGTAGAACGGTGGTTGAGGGCCAACTCGGCGATCCGGTTGTAGACGTCGTCCCACATTTCATTGCTTGCCACCGCTCCCAGCTCGCCGGCAGGCACTTCCACTGCAATATCCAATGGGCGCCGGCTGCCCACATCAATAACCACAGGCGCATTGCGCTCCGAGCCTGCCAGGAAGCGGGCGACTTCCGAAATTGGGTTCTGAGTGGCGGAAAGGCCAATCCTGACGGGACGGGGCCGCTGGGGATTTGCGCTGCGCACCAGCGCATCCAGTCGTTCGAGAGAAAGAGCAAGATGCGCCCCGCGTTTGTCATCCGCCATCGCGTGGATTTCATCAACAATCACCGTCTCAACGTGGCGCAGGATCTCGCGGCTCTTTTCCGCCGTCAGCAGGATATAAAGCGACTCGGGCGTCGTCACCAGGATCTGCGGAGGCCGCTTGAGCATGGCGCGGCGTTCCGGAGCCAGCGTGTCACCGGAGCGGACAGCGGCACGAATCTCGGGCAGCCGCTTTCCGCGCTGCGCGGCAAGGTTCAGAATGCCGCTCAAAGGAAGTTCAAGGTTCTTGTGAATGTCATTTCCAAGTGCCTTGAGCGGCGAGACATAAAGGACCTGGACATACGCGGGAAGCGAACCATCAAGCCCCTGACGCACCAGCCGGTCAATACACGCGAGAAATGCCGCAAGTGTTTTGCCGGAACCTGTGGGAGCGGAAATCAGGACATCGCGCCCTGCAACGATATGCGGCCACCCCTGTTCCTGCGGTTCAGTGGGTGTGCCAAAGCTCTCCACAAACCAGTCCCTGACCAGCGGATGGGCCCAATTGAGTGCCTGTGATAAAGCGGCCATAAAGTGATTTTAGACTTCCCTGCGAGCGTAATCTATTCGCAATTCGCTACCACGTCAGGACAAGCTAACAGGACAACCCGCAGAAGTCCGGTCCGGCTTACTGAGGATTGCATTATAGAGTGACCGACTTCCGCAGCACCGGCATCTTTCCGGCCCTGAAAAATGCCGCCGGGACGGCGGCGCTACAAACAAGCGTTGTCACCATAATTGCAATCCGCAGTAAGAATGATTTCAGTCATCATTTGTTAAAGTTCGCTGCCCTTTCCTGACGCTTGCTCTGGTGATATATTTTCCTGGCCTGATCTGGACCTGCACACTTGCGTGAAAGCATCCAGGGCCAGGTGTTGTTCCGTAGCGGCGGAAAACCAACTCCTTCGCAATTGAGAGGAATCCTGATGGTCCGTTTGCAAGGCATCACGCTCCTATGCGCTCTGTTGACGGCCTCAACCCTGACATCGGGCCGGGTGCAGCCAACAAAACGGCCGACTCCGCCCACCCGCGATCCCCACACTTCCGGTTTCGTCACCGCCAAAGAATTGCCCGACGGCAGCGTCCCTTCTCCGAATGCGGATGGGAACTTTATCATTGGACCCACCCACACCCCCGCGCCGGAAATGACCGAACGCAACAGCGTGCCACATGGAAAGATCTATGAACTCACCATGAGTTCGGCGGACAGCAGGATTTATCCCGGCATCGCGCGAGATCCAGGAACGTTTGGCACGCCGGACCCCAACAATCCTGCAAAACTGATCGTCACCACCAGCCATCCCTCCCCTTACACCCGTCACGTCGCGGTCTATGTCCCCAGGCAATACGTTGCAGGCACTGCAGCGCCCTTTATTGTTGGGCAGGACGGGCCTGACCGCATGCTGTTCACAGCTCTCGATAATCTGATTGCTGAACACAAGGTTCCGGTGATGATCGCCATTTCCATCGGCAACGGCGGAGGCGACGCGCAGGGCAGCGAGCGCGGCCTGGAATACGACACGATGTCCGGCCGGTACGCCGAATTCGTAGAGAAAGAAGTGCTGCCTCTGGTCGAGAAAAAATGCCACGTCAAACTCACCAAAGATCCTGATGGGCGTGCGACGATGGGCGGAAGTTCCGGCGGCGCCTGCGCGCTGATCATGGCCTGGTATCATCCGGAACTCTATCACCGCGTCCTTGCATACTCCGGCACCTTCGTCAACCAGCAGTGGCCTTACAATCCGAAGACCCCGCACGGGGCATGGGAATTCCACGAACGCCTGATTCCAGACAGCCCGCGCAAGCCCCTGCGAATCTGGATGGAAGTGGGCGACCGCGATCTGTTCAACCCGAACGTGATGCGCGACGGCATGCATGACTGGGTTGTCGCCAATGAAGACATGGCCAAAGTGCTGGCCGCCAAGGGTTACCATTACCAGTTTGTTTTTGCCCGCAATGCCGGCCACGTTGACCACGCGGTGAGGTTGCAAACCTTGCCGGAAGCGCTCGAATACCTGTGGCGCGGCTATCCTGCGCGAAGCACGAAGTAATGATTGGTGGACCTGGGGAGGTTCGAACTCCCGACCCCCTGGTTGCAAACCAGGTGCTCTCCCAACTGAGCTACAGGCCCCTAATTTTGAGGTCTTCATTTGATACTGCCCGGTATTTCAAAAACCGTCAAGTGCCCGGCAATACCATCCGCGCCATGCCGTGCCGCAGAAGGTCCCGGCGGGAATCTCTGAGGGCGATCCGGCTTACTACTTCGGATTGAGTATCAGCTTCTGCACTCGCCAGTTGAGCAGTTCGCCGACAAACAGAACGTTTTCCGACGGACACGTCATCTGGTGCACCCAGCCAAATTCTCCAGGCTGCTTGCCGGCCTTGCCGAACTCTCCCAGGATGTTGCCATTCAGGTCCAGCTTGTAAATGTGGCCGGGCCTTGAGTCGGAACTGTAAATCACCTGATGGGGCGGCGGGGTGATGCACAGCGCCCACGGCGCGCCCACGTTGGTCCACTGGGTGATAAAGTTCCCGTCGGCATCGAAAACCTGGATGCGGTTGTTTTCGCGGTCTCCAACGTAGAGGCGGTCGTTCGCGTCCACCACAATCGTGTGCGGCGTGTGGAACTGTCCGGGCGCTGTGCCGCGCGTTCCCCACTCCTTCAGCTTGTTGCCGTACTTGTCGTACTTCATCACGCGCGAATTCACATAACCGTCCGTCACAAAGATGTCACCCTTGGAATCGAATGCAACGTCGGTGGGGCGATTAAACAGCCAGTCGGAAGGCAGCGGCGCGGGGCTGCCGGGCAGCAGATGACTCGAGGGCTCGGGGCGCCGGCCCAGCACCATCTTGACGTGATTGCCCGTGGGATCGAGTTCGATCACCGTGCTCGAGCCCTCATCCACGCACCAGATGTTGTCATCCTTATCGGTCTTGACGCTGTGGGCAAAAACAAATCCGTAGAGGCCGTTTCCAATGGTCCGCAGGTAATTTCCGTTCGGATCGAATTCCAGCAGGCGGGTCTTTTCGCCGCGATTGTAAACGAAAACGTCGCCCTTGGAATTCACCGCTACGCCCGCCGCTTCACCCAGGTACATCCCCTCCGGCAGCTTGATTAAGTTGGGGACAGATTGATACGGAATTTTCGGGACCGCCTGCTGGGCCAGCAGCGGCGCGCCGAGGGAAAGCAGGATCGCCACAATAAGTCCTTGTCTCACGATGACCTCCATCAACCGATACAGGATTCATGGGAAACGCAGGCTGCTTCTCAAGCTCAATTAACGCAATGTCTCTGCCAGCAATTCCGTCAACTTGCCGTAGGCACGTTCGGCCTGCGGCTGGTTGTAGACCGGGCTGTCCGGCACCGTCCAGCTGTGATAAGACCCTTCGTAGGTCTCACTTTCGTACCTGCCGCCCCATTCCTTGAGCGCGTGGTTCAGCTTTTCGATGGCCTCCGCAGGCATGCCGCGATCCTCAACGGCGTGCCCAAAGTAGAGCCGGGCTTTGACGCGCGGCAACACAAGGTGCGGGCTTGCGGGAGTGTCGGTATAGAGCCGGCCGCCGTGGAAAGACGCAGCGGCGGCGATCCTTTCCGGCCGGGCGGCAGCCGTGCGGAGCGCCATCGCGCCGGTAAAGCAATAGCCCACCACGCCCATCGGGCCATCGCTCACCGAACCCTGCGCGGCCAGGAAGTCCGCGAAATCAGCGGCATCCTGCTCCATGACCTCCGGCGGCAAAGGCTCCATCAGTTCCGCAAACCGCTTCTTCGCGCGCTCCGGATCGGCACGCCAGTCAAAGTCAATCAGGGGCGGGCGTCCGGTCCGGTAAAAGACGTTCGGCATCAGAACGGTGTAACCCTCGTCCGCCAGCCGCCGCGCCATCTGGCGGTGCGAGGCACGAATGCCGCCGATGTCCGTCAAATGC
>JBJKQZ010000480.1:0-2814 GCA_046704865.1 Terriglobia bacterium | reverse complement strand
GTTTGGAGCAGGCTTGGCAAATAGCTGGAGTGGTCTTTTATTCCGCCCATGACAGTAGCCGTAGCGTTCAGGTGCCAGCCTGTTGCGGAACATCCATAAGAAGAAAGGGCCGGAAAAATGAGTACTTCTGGAGCCACTGACCGCAAAACACCGCGCCAGTTGGACCTCTACTTCAACGGCCAATGGCAGCGGCCGCAAAGCGGCGATTATCAGGATGTCTTTAATCCGGCAACCGGCGACCTGCTCGGGCGCGTCCCGCTTGCGGACGCTGAAGATGTCGACCGCGCCGTGCGAGCCGCCAACCAGGCCTTTCCCGAGTGGCGGCGAACACCTCCCGAAGACCGCATCCAGTACTTATTCAAGATGAAGCAGCTCCTGGAAGACCACTTTGAAGAGATTGCGCGGACCATCACCACTGAAAACGGCAAGACGCTGGCCGAGTCAAGAGGTGAACTGCGGCGCGCGGTCGAAAATGTCGAAGTGGCTTGCGGCATCCCCACGCTGATGCAAGGTTACAACCTGGAGGACGTGGCCCAGGGGATTGATGAGACCATGGTTCGCCAGCCGCTGGGCGTCGTTGCCGCGATTACCCCCTTCAATTTCCCTGCAATGATTCCCTTCTGGTTTCTCCCCTACGCACTGGCTTGCGGAAACACATTCATCCTGAAACCTTCAGAGCGAGTACCGCTCTCAAGCACTTTGCTTTTTGAACTCATGGATCAATTGCAGCTTCCTCCCGGCGTCCTGAACATGGTGCACGGCTCCAAAGCAGCCGTTGACGCGCTACTCGAACATCCCGAGGTCCGTGCCATCAGTTTTGTGGGCTCCACGCCGGTGGCCAAGTACGTTTATGCCCAGGCATCTGCTCACGGCAAAAGGGTGCAATGCCAGGGCGGCGCAAAAAACCCGGTGCTGGTCCTGCCGGACGCCGATATGGACGCGGCAACCCGCATCACCTGTGACAGTGCCTTTGGATGCGCCGGGCAGCGCTGCCTGGCGGTCTCTGTCGCGGTCACGGTGGGTGATGCACGGGATATATTCACACAGCACATCACAGAAGCGGCCGGCGCAATCCACGTGGGCAACGGCCTGGAAGAAGAAGTGCAGATGGGGCCCGTCATAACCCCGGAGAGCAAATCGCGAATCGAGAGCTTCATTGCGAAAGGCTTGGACGACGGCGCCTCTGTGCTCCTGGATGGACGCGACGATGCCATCTCCAGGGGCAAAGGGAATTTCCTCAAGCCAACATTACTGGAGAACGTGCCCTCCGGCAGCGTTGTTGCCCAGAGTGAGATTTTTGGCCCCGTCCTTAGCCTGAACCATGTCAAAACGCTGGACGAAGGAATCGAATTCCTGGCACGCAGTCCTTTTGGAAATCAGGCTTCGATTTTTACCAGCAGCGGTGCTGCGGCGCGCCGGTTCCGGTACGAAGCCCCCGTCGGCAACGTTGGAATCAACATTGGCGTGGCCGCGCCCATGGCTTATTTCCCTTTCAGCGGGTGGAAAAACAGCTTCTTCGGAGTGCTGCACGCCCAGGGCCGGGATGCCATTCAGTTTTACACGCAGGAAAAGGTAGTCATCGAACGCTGGCCCAGAGTGTGGTCACGGAAATTCTGATTACGCTAACGCCGGCCAGCGCTTGTCACTGGAATTGAAGTTTCTGAACGCGCATTTGCGCGGCCCTGCCAAAATCTGGTTTCGGAACATCTGAACGAGAGAGGCCTACGTGAAACAATATACCCTCAGACTCGTCCTGCCATTCTTACTCGCGGCCGCTGTCCAACCCCTCTTTGCCCAGGAAAGGCGTGCGCTTACTTTCAATGATCTGATGAAGGTCCAGCGTATCTCCGACCCGCGAGTCTCCCCGGACAGCAAATGGATTGCTTATGTCGTGTCCACTCCCGATCTCGATGCGAATAAAATGGTCAGCCACATCTGGAGGGTACCGCTCGCAGGCGGCGAGCCGCAGCAGCTTACGCACGGCGCGGATTCCGACTCTCGCCCGCGCTGGTCGCCTGATTCAAAGTCCATCGCATTCGTCTCGTCCAGGACCGGAGAATCGCAAATCTGGATCATCCCCGCCGATGGCGGCGAAGCTCGCGAACTCACTCACATCGCTACTGAAGCCGATGGCGTCACCTGGGCCTCGAACGCCGGCACGCTGCTCTTTACGTCCGAAGTTTATCCCGAATGCCGCGATGATGCGTGCAACCTGAAGCGGATCGAAGAGACGAAATCCAACAAGGTCAAGGCCCGTGTCATCAATCAACTTTTCTTCCGCCACTGGGATCACTGGCTGGATGGAAAAGTCACTCACCTGTTCGCCGTTTCGGCCCAGGGAGGCGAGCCGCGCGACCTCACGCCCGGCCCCTACACTTCGCCTACGTTTTTTCTTGGCGCGCCTGACGGCTACGCCATTTCGCCCGATGGCAACGAAGTCTGCTACACGTCGAATCATTCCCAGCCGCCCAGTTCCGTTACCCGGACCACCAACAACGATCTGTTCCTTGTGAGTGCCGCCGGCGGCGAGGCAAAAGATATCACCTCCGCGAATCCCGGTTCTGACGCTTCGCCGAAGTATTCGCCGAACGGGCGCTACATCGCCTATACTTCGCAGCCCAACAACGGCTATGAATCCTCGCTGTTCCGCTTGCGCGTTTACGATCGCGAAACGGGCCGGATCAAGGACCTCACCGCCGGATTTGACCAGTGGGTGCTCAGCTTTGCCTGGGCGCCCGACTCTGACACTATCTATTTCACCGCGCCCGAAGGAATCGAGCAGCCCATCTTCAAGACTTCCATCAGCCATCCGCA
>JBJKQZ010000479.1:0-2802 GCA_046704865.1 Terriglobia bacterium | reverse complement strand
AAGCTTATGCTATACTGAGCTTTGGGACCCGGGGAGTTGTATATCTTCCAGGGCTGGGCCATCCCTTCAGGTAGAAGTTTAAAGGACCCCCTCGCCGATCTCTTTCAATCTATACAGCCGCTAGTGAGGAATTGTGGAATCTGAGACCTCTATGAAAGAACTCGTAATTGAGATACCCCCGGATATTGTCAGACAGGAAGCCGACGCGGTAACGGCGCAATATCGCCGTCTGGCGAGGATCCCCGGTTTTCGGCCCGGGCGTGCGACCGCTTCGCTGATCCGGCGGCACTTTCATGATGATATTCGTAATGAAGTGGTGCAGTCCCTCGTCCCCAAATTTTTCGAAAACGCAATCCGCGAACAGAAGATGTCCGTCATCGGACGCCCTCATTTTGACGATTTAAAATTTGAGGAAGACACTCCACTGACCTGCACGGCAAAGTTTGAGGTTTTACCGGAATTTGAACTGAAAGAATATAAGGGTCTGGAAGTTGAAGAAGGGTCCACCGAGGTGACCGAGGCTGAGGTGAAGCAGTCGCTTGAGGAACTCCAGCAGCGTGCCGCCACCTTTGAGCCGGTGGAAGGCCGCACAGCCGAAGACGGCGATTACGTCACGGTCAACTATCGCGGAGTGGACAAGTCGGACGCGGAAGCAAAGCCGCTCGAAGCAAGTGACGCCATGGTGCATCTGGCAGGCGAGGGCTCGGTCCCTGAGTTCACTGAGAACCTGCGCGGCGTGAAGCCGGGCGATGTCCGCGAGTTTGATGTAAAGTATCCGGAGGATTACGCTTCCAAGCCGCTGGCGGGCAAGTCGCTCAGCTACCGGGTGGAGGTCCAGAGCATCAAGAAGAAAGTTGTGCCGGAACTGGACGATGAATTTGCCAAGTCCGTCAGCGAGCTGAAGACGATGGACGAGTTGAAGGCCAGAGTCACAGAGAACCTGGCCGCGCGCAAAAAGTACGAAGCGCAGTCCGGCGCGAAGCAAAGCTTGTTGGACCAGCTGGTTGCCGCGCACAGTTTCCCGGTTCCTGATACACTGGTGGAGGCACAGGTTGACGGCAAGCTGGAAAGGTTTCTCGGACGTTTGATTTCCCAGGGTATTGATCCCCGTGCCGTGGGGCTCGACTGGCAGAAACTGCGCGAAGATGGAAGGCCTGAGGCAGAGAAGGACGTTCGCGGTTCCCTAATCCTGGAGAAAGTTGCAGACGCTGAATCGGTCGAGGTTACGGAGGAAGAGATTGATGGATTGATCCGGGACCTTGCTCAGGAGCGACACGAGGCTCCGGCGGCGGTCAAGACGCGCTTGACACGGGATGATGAGCTTCCTACAATTAAACGTAGGATCCGCAATCAGAAGGCTCTTGACCTCATCTACCAACACGCTAAAATCAAACCAAAATCCGAAGATGTTCCAGACCAGGCTGAGGAGTAAAGGCAGGGAGCGCCGATGAGCATGGAAAGACCAGCGATGACGTTGATTCCCATGGTGGTTGAGCAGACGAACCGTGGCGAGAGAGCTTATGACATTTATTCCCGCCTGCTCCGCGATAATATCATTTTCATTGGGACCCCGATTGATGATAACGTTGCCAATCTGGTAACGGCGCAGCTGCTGTTCCTTGAGGCGGAAGATCCGGATAAGGATGTGTCACTCTACATTAATTCTCCCGGAGGCGTTGTAACGGCTGGCATGGCAATTAATGACACCATGCAGTTTATCCGCCCGGACGTGGCCACCATCTGCATCGGGCAGGCAGCCAGCGTTGCGGCCCTGTTGCTTTCAGCCGGGACGCACGGCAAGCGTTTTGCGCTGCCCAATTCCAGAGTTCTGATCCACCAGCCCACCATGGGTGGGCTCTCCGGGCAGGCCACAGATATCGATATTCATGCGCGGGAAATCCTGCGGGTGCGGGCCGGATTGAACGAGATTATGGCCAAACACACCGGCCAGCCGCTTGAAAAGGTTGAACATGACGTTGAACGCGATTTCTGGATGAATGCTGAGCAGGCCAGGGAATACGGTATTGTGGATGAAATTATTGAGAAGCACAAATAACGGAGGGGGGCTTACTTGAAACGATTAGTTTCAGAAGAAATTCTTCGTTGCTCATTCTGTCAGAAAACCCAGGACGCAGTTGGCAAGCTTATCTCTTCCCCCGGTGATCATCCTCGTGCTTATATCTGTGACGAATGCGTAGCGATTTGCAACACAATTCTTGAAGAAGACCAGGCAGAACGTGTGCCGACGGTTGAGCCCAAGCTGCCCCGTCCGGCGGAAGTCAAACGATTTCTTGACGAATACGTCATCGGCCAGGACAAGGCTAAAAAGAAGCTGGCTGTTGCGGTTTACAACCATTACAAGCGCATCATGCTGGCCAAGGTGCGAAATGATGTTGAACTCACCAAGTCCAACATCCTGCTGATCGGGCCCACCGGGACCGGCAAGACGCTGCTTGCCCAGACTCTGGCCCGGTTGCTGGAAGTGCCATTTGCCATTGGTGACGCCACCACGCTGACCGAAGCTGGCTACGTGGGCGAAGACGTTGAGAACATTATCCTGAAGCTCCTCCAGAACGCGCAGGGCGATGTTCAGCGCGCGCAGCAGGGCATCATTTATATTGATGAGATCGACAAAGTCTCCCGCAAGGACGAGAATCCGTCGATTACTCGCGACGTCTCCGGCGAAGGCGTCCAGCAGGCGCTGCTCAAGATTCTGGAAGGGACCGTGGCCAATGTGCCGCCGCAGGGCGGACGCAAGCACCCGCACCAGGAATTCACCGCGGTCGACACCACCAACATCCT
>JBJKQZ010000478.1:0-6039 GCA_046704865.1 Terriglobia bacterium | reverse complement strand
CCAGCGGCAGATGATTGAACTGGCCGTTATAAACCAGATTTCCTGTTTCGCCATCCGTTGAATTGGGAATGACACGGGCTTGCTCAAATTGTCGCCACACCGCCGACGCCTGCGTGATGTCGTCTGCAGCAAGCAGACTTTCCACGTAAGATCTAACCTGTGAAAACTTGACGCTGGTTCCAATGGGTGAGATCTGATTCCAAACCTGGCTCGCCTCATCAGTATCACCTTGCGCGCTCACAACATTCAGATACGCCAGTTTCAGTTGGGTCTGTTTGCCCGGAGGCATAACCTGCTGAAGGATGGCCTGCGAATTCCCCACAACGCGAAGGCAGACCCGAAAGACCGGTTGCGCATAAGTGGCATCCATCCCCAGCAATCGGCGAAAAAGTGCCAGGGCCTCGTCTGTTTGGCCGGTCTGCAGGTAATGATTACCCGCTTTCCATACGAACTTGGGAGTTTTGGGGCTCAGCGCCAATGCCCGCTGAACAGCCTGATCGGAACAGGCGGTATCGCTGACGGAGTCACAGACTTCCCCAAGGTCAGACCAGTACAACGCCTTGCGCGGATCCAATTCCGTTGCCTTCCGAAGGTACCGAATGGCATCAGAAAGATTGGCCTGATCGAACGAATAGGAGTAGACCAGCCCCAATTGGTGATCGTAAGAAGCATTCTCCGGGTCAAGCGCAATTGCACGCTGGAGATCAGCGGTGTCCTGGCGCCTGCCGTATCTGGCCGCCAGCGCAACCTTCGCCGCCTGGAGTGAAATAAGCACTGCGGGGATTCCCACAAGCAGAATCAATAGCAGCTTTGAGATTGTCGAGTGAAGTGGAAAGCTGAATTCCCTTCCCCTCAATGAACGTGTCATCTTCGGGTCGTTATTGGTATCCACTTTAGTGTTTGATTCCGGATTTAGAGTGTTATCCGGCAGATACGCTCGCGCCAGCAGCCAGGAACCAGGTTCTAGATCTCTTTTGAGTCTGGCCGCTGTACTGGCTCAGCAACCGGCCCCTGCGCCGACAGCTTCTGCCTCCGCGTGCCCTGATGGTAATAGCGGCCGTAGTATCGGTAACTCGAACCGTAGTAGCCATCGTGCTTGAGATCGAGCTTATTCAAAACGCAACCTAGAATCTTTGCCCCGGCACCTTCCAGTATCCGATGTGTCCGGACCAACGCGGCTCGCGCCGTCACCTGGCTTTCGGTCACCAGAATAACGCCGTCAACGATCGAAGAAAGGACCGTCGCGTCAGTCACCATCAGGACCGGCGGTGTGTCCACCACGATGTGATCAAAGCGCTCGCGCAAAGCGGCCAGGAGATCCTCCATAGCTTTTGAAGCCAGCAGGTCGGCTGGATTGGGCGGTATCGGGCCTGATGAAAGGAACGAGAGATTCGGCAGGTCTGGCAATTGAAACAGTGATTGTTCAATTGTCCCAGCGCCGGTCAGCACACTGCTGAGCCCAGGATGCCCGGTAAAGTTGATCATCCGCCTCAGGCCCGGTTGGCGCATGTCGGCATCGATGAAAAGAACTTTTCTCCCGATCTGCGTCAGCCCAACCGCGAGGTTGAATGCCGTGGAGGTCTTGCCTTCAAAGGGCTGTGTACTCGTCATCAGCACAGCCTGTGGCGGACGGGGAGCCAATGAGAGCAATACCGCCGTCCGCAAAGTGTGGTATGACTCCGCCAGGACGGAAGTTGGTTGTTTCAGCACGGCCCATTCCACTTTACCGTCGCCAGCCACCCGATTCTTTCGGCCGCCGAACCATGACTTTGATTTATCCAGGGAACGGACTGAAGGGATCACTCCCAGCACGGGCTCGGCAATGCTGCGTTCAACATCTTCGGCGGTCTTGATAGAAGTGTCCATGACCTCTTGCATAAAGGCCAGTGTCGTTCCAAGGACCAGCCCAACCATCAGGCCGATTGCAATGTTGCGGCCTTTCTGCGGACGTACCGGATCTGTTGGCGCCAAAGCCTCGTCAACAAGATGAACGTTGTTGGCACGCAACCCGGCTGACACGGTCGCGTCTTTCACGCGGGTCAGAAGACTATCGTAGAGCTGCTGGTTGGTCTCGAATTCATGCTTGAGCAGATCGTGCTGAATCATCAGCTGATTCAGCTTGCCCACTTCTGCTTTTTCCTCGGCCACGGATTCGGTCAGGAGTTTCACCCGGCCCAGGGCGGCCTGGTAGTTGTGCGCAATCCTTTCTACCGTCCGGTTCCGGTCCTGTTCAATCAGGGACTGTATTTCACTGATCTGGTCACGCAGCCTGACAACTTTGGGGAAATTCGGCCCGTACTGCGCGAGAGCGTCCACGTACGCCGCCTTTAAATCGGCATATTTCTCTTCCATGTCCTGCAGGAGTCTGTCCTCCGCCAGCAGGCTCACCTTTTCCGGGTTTGCCTTGACCAGTTGATAGAGGGATTCTACCTGAGCCAGATCATTCTCGGCATCAGTCAGGTCCTGGCTGAGGTCCGCAAGCCTCTGTTCCTCGATGCTCTCTTTGCCGCTGATGTTGACGATGGAATTCTGGCGCTCGTAATCAACCATCGCCTCCTGTGACTTTTCAACCTTGGCTTTAATTTCATCGAGCTGGTCCCTCATGTACCCGGAGGCCTGCCGCGTTGCGTCATACTTGGTGAGAAAATTGTATTCCCTGTAATTCCTGACCAGTGTATTGGCCACTTCGGCGGCCAACCTGGGGTTCGTGCTTTCAAAACTTGCCTTGATCATGCGGCTGCCGGTCACCAGATCAACATTGAGAGCCGATTTGAATGTTCGAATCAAGCGTGTCTGCCGTTCCGTTGAAGTCTCATGCGACTGACCCGCATTCCCGGAAGCCGACGGGTTGAACGCAGGGTTCTGGTCAAGTTTCAATTGCTGGATCGTCTGCCATGCCAGGTTACCGCTATTCAGGACGTCCACCTGCGTCTGAAGAAACGTCGGGTCCGTGGGAACCGTCTGGAAAAGGTTATTGACGGACTGCACGTCGGGCGTTTCAGAATCCACCTCAACCTCAGCCGTGGCGCGGTAGACCGGCCTCTCTTTATAGGAAAAGATCGCAACGATGGTCGTGATCACCAAGGCTACGGTAAGGATGGTCCATCGCCGCTTGGAAAGTATTTTCCAGTAAGTGCGCAGGTACGCGTAAGAGTCTGAACTTTCCCGCTGCAGCTCCAGTACAGGATAGGTTCGGGGCTCGGATTTCTCAGTGAGCGGAGGCTGGTAAGGCGACCACTTTATTTCTTCTGACATTTCTCTTCTTTAATCTGAGTCTTTAAGGTGAAGAGACAGCGACGGTCCGGCGATTCAGGACCTAATAGCGTCCCCAGATGACAACGCCTGTAGCAATCTGGACGGCAGCCTCTGCTCCTCGCTGCAGGGCCCTCTTTGAGGCACTGTCCGGAACGAAGAGAATATCGTTTGCCTCAAGTCCGGGGTCGGGCGAATTTCCGGACAGTATTTTTTTGAGGTTAACGGGAACTTCATCACGGCCGTTTGGATATTGCTGGCCTCGCCGGATGATCATGGCCTTTTTCTCGAGCGCTGTGGGTTTCAGTCCTTCACCCAGGGCGACGGCCTGGAGGACCGTCATCTTGTCACGGCCATTGGTCATTGGAAATCCGCCTGGCCGTCCTACAGCGCCCACAACATACACAACGCCGGCTCGCTGAACGGTAATCTTGTCCCCGGGATAAATGGGCAGGTTCAACCTCGGGTCACCAGTGGAGAGCAGCTTCTGCAAGTTGACCCTGATGGCGCCGTCCTCAGGAGCCGCGCTCGAATTCTTTGTCAGCCATGAGTTGGCAGTGGCTGAATCGCCTCGGGTAATGACAGCAGTGCTTCCTGCGTCGGCTGAAAGACCGCCAGCCTGCGAGAGAACATCCAGCAGCGTGGTGGGAGCAAAAATGGGAATGATCTGCGGATTCTGAACTGCGCCTGTAACCGCCACTGCATGCGCCTGCGAGGACTTGACGCTGACGACCACGTGAGGATGGGTTACCAGACCGGCTGTGCGCAGCTTGTCAGAAATCACGGCCGAAAGCTGGTTCAGCGTCAGCCCCTCTGCCATGATGGGCGACGAAAGCAGAGGAATAGTGATATTTCCATCCGGGCCCACGCGGTAATTCCGGCTGAATTCAGGAACATCAACAACGTAAATATCCAGCACGTCGTCTGCATCAATCACATACTCCATGTTGCTTGCAGAGTTTGATGGCATGGCTCGCTGGGGTGGCGTATTCCTGACATCCGCAATCCCACCCGCCGGGATCGGAGTCTGGCTGTACAGCAGTGGAGATGTACCGATTAACGCGATCAGCAGAAACAGGCAAGCGTTCACGTGCGATTGCTTGCGCCATGCGCCCGCGCAGTGCACCGCTGATTTCTTCCTTCCCTCGAAACCGTGGCTATCCTTCAAAGGCCGCTCGGGGGGGAATGGTTTTATAAGGGAACTAATCGACATGACTAAAATTGACACGTTCATTTCTTGGCGCGAATGCCGGATAGGTCCTATCGCCGGAGTTGAGCCTTTCCACCAGAGACGAATCCACTTCCACCGCGGCGGACTTTCCCAGCAGTTCGACTGTCAGCACAAGCCGGCTGAAGTTCTTTTTCCTGACCAGAATTCCTTCTATCCCCTCCAGTGGCCCGGCCGTTACCCTTACAAGATCACCACATTTGATGAACGGGTGCGGCTCTATTTTGATGCTTCGCTCAACAACCTGACGGATTCCCTCGATTTCATGCGGGGGAATGTTGGCTGGAACTCCTCCACAGGAAACAAAACCGTGAATACCTGCTGTAGTCACAATGGCAAGGTGGCGATCCAGACCACCCCGGATAAAGACATAGCAGGAGAACAAAGGGAGCGTGACCACCTTAGTCCTGTCTTTCCACCGCCGAGGCGCAGAATAAAGCGGCAGAAAGACGTTGAATCCTTTGGACTGCAGGTTCCTGGCCACCGATTTCTCATGATGGTGCCGGGTATAGAGTGCGTGCCACTCAAAATCAACCATTCCCTGTGCACCCTCAGTCTGATCTTGATTAAAAAGCATAAAGCTCCGCCCTGTAACTTACAGGGAAATACCCTCGCAAGTTAATGCACTTCGCTACTTCTTGAAACCAAGGGAGGACAAGCCCGTTGGCTCGACCTCAGTGAATCCACCTGTAACTTCCCTTGGTTTTTACCAGGTGCGAGCCTTCACGGAACTCAACCACCTTGCCGCGAATGAAATCTCCCCTCCCGAGAAACCGCAGGGCCAGTTGATAGGGAGGTCCGTAGCAGACCCCTGCAACGCTGCACTTAAATCGAATCGTGGTGATCTTGCTGTTCGGGTTCTGCAAATGGACATCGAGCGTAAACCTGGCGTTAATGGGCAATGATTCGTTCAGCAAGATTCTGGCTCCGTTCTCACCGATGTCATAAAGCCAGCCCCGGGCAATCGTTCGCTTCTTTCCCCGTCCCGGTGTTAAAACACTCACTGGACAATCGATCTTGTACTGAAAACCCATACTTTCGCCGGGAGTTTCCGCAAAAGAAGTTAATTGGTCATACACGTCCATATTTGGTCAACTTAACTACCTTAACGGACGAAACCAGCTGTAGCAATCCCCCAAAGGGGGAGAAACTATCGATTTTTAGGGTGATTTTCGAGGGATTCCCTGGACGCAGAGCCCAGAGAAGGTTGGGGGGACAAAATGGAGAAAAAAACCGTTTGGCCAATTTCAGCGCGGTCAAAGGAGGAATTCATTCGGAAATTGGAGGCGTTGTTTTGCATCCTTTTAAAATTCATTGCCTTACCTAATTCTTGCTGCGGTTTATTGGGGCAGCAGTTTCGTCAGCGAATCTGCTGCTTTTCAGTGCGTCCCTTTCGACTGGAGCGTGAACGAACTCAAAATAACGGAAAATGGCGTCCCGCCGGCCTTTGATATTCAGCTTCCTGTAAATCGATTTGATATGAGATTTGGCAGTCTCTTCACTGATGATGAGACTGCCAAATCACATATCAAATCGATTTACAGGAAGCTGAATATCAA
>JBJKQZ010000477.1:0-6416 GCA_046704865.1 Terriglobia bacterium | reverse complement strand
CTGTTCCCCGTGCGGAATCACCACACCCTGGCAAAGTGGCCAGTGATCGCCGCAGCCCGCTCCGGAACCGGTGGCGCGCACCACCGCTCCCCACAGGATCACCAGGATGTTGTAGCCCAGCACCATCCAGGCAAAGGCGGCAAACCTGCCTGGAACGCGCTCTCCACTGCTGTGCGCCATAACCAGAAATGGTAACACATTGAGCGCGCGTCAGCAGATGGAGCAACGGATGGCTGGTCGCATCGCAGCTTCAGGCCGTCAGAGGGTCTTTTTCTGCGGAAAAGCCGGTGGAAGATTCCAGACGCAATGAGCGGTTTGCCTGTTCTGAAACATAATCGTGGATTCGCACTCCCAGTTCATCCACGGTGATGTAGGTGGGATCTTCCGTGGACCAGCAGCCGGAGTTGTAGTAGCGGATCCCTTTGCGTTCCGCCTGCATGGCCAGGTGCGTGTGGCCGCAGAAGACCACATCAGCGCCTTTCAGCTTTGCGTAAGCGAGCGCGCCCGCGGCCACCCTGGGAGAAAGCCGCATCCACTTGGAGTTCTGCCGGTCAAGGAAGCGCGAAATAAGCTTGCTCTTGGAATCAAGCTTCTGCAGGTGCATGTAAATCCATTCGCCCAATGAGCTGAGCGCCGCATTGCTCGAAAGGAAGCTGTCATATTGGTGGCCGTGGATAGCCAGATACCGCTTGCCGGCGTAATCCCAAACATACTCCTGATAGACCTTGATCCCCACAAGATGGGACATGACCTCAGAAAGTCCGTGATCGTGGTTCCCTTCCACCCACACCACTTCTACTTTGCGTTTTGGGTTTGAAAGCCAGCGAATATGGGAAAGCAGGTTCCAGTGTTCGCTCTTGAGCCTGCGGAAATTGAGGTCGCAGAAAATATCACCCAGCAGGATCAGCCGCCGGAACGTTTTGCTTTCCAGCATGTGGAGAGCGTCTTCAGCCCGGCTCACAACAGAACCGAGGTGCAGGTCGGAAATGATGAGCGTATCGCAGGTGTCTTCTTCAAGTTTATAGATCTTTGACATAACTGGCGCGGATCATCCCCTGTCGAATTGCGTCCTCCAGGGGCGAGTTTGAAAGAGTCTATCCGCACGGTCCGCGTGGCCGTACTCCTCCTTTGGTTTTGGCAAGAATACTTTCAAGAATCGTGACCACTTCATAAACTGCCCGATTGCGAAGCAGCCTCGCGTTCCCGCGGAAGCGTGCAAAGACAGCAGGATCGCGCAGCCGTTCGACCGCCTCTCTGATTTCTCGGAAGCTTCGAACTACGATGCCGAGTTCTTTTTGCGCCACCCAGTCCGTGTTAAACCGCTCCTGGGGCAGTGTCCAGGCGTTCCGCTCAACGATAACGGGCAGACCCATGCACAATGCTTCGCTCAGGCTGCCGGGGCCCGGCTTCCCGATAAAGAAATCCGCCACTTGCATAAAACGGGGCATCTGGGTCGTAAAGCCTTCAATGTGGACGGGGATTTGGAAGCGCATTTTTCGCAGGTCTGCTTCCAGCTTTGCATTGCGCCCGGCAATCAGAATCAACTGGAGCCAGTCCAGCTTGCTGAGCCGGCGGGCAATTTCAACCATGGCGCGGGAGCCCTGGCCGCCGAACATCACCAGGCCCGTCAGGCGATGGTGTTGGGGCCCCAGCGATTCCCGCTGGCGGCAATAATCCGGTTCCGGCAGGGAATAAAACGCCGGGTTAAGGATCATGCCGGAAGTCCGGAAAACGCGGTCTATTGAATGTCCCAGGTCGAGGGCCTGTTGTGCCGCATGTTCTGTGCCGACAATCAAGTACTCGGACTCGCGCTCCATCCAGAAATGCGGAGGGTAATCCGCCAGGTCCGTCAGCACGGTCACAAACGGGACGCCAGGAAGCGCCTGGCGGACGCTTTCCGCCAGTTCACGGTTGAAATTGGGAATTAGAGAAACCACCATGTCCGGCCGCGCCTGCTGCCAGTAGCGGGTGAGGAAACCAACAATCAGCGAGTGTCTCCTGCGGATCACCGCATGCAGAAGCGGCAGGAGCTGCGCGGCGCCCAGTGTCCATCCCCTCTCCAGCATGTAGTTGTAGACATCCTGCACGCGGACGCCCACCAGCTTCTTGACCACATCCAGCGAGTCGAGCAGTTCCTGCAGGTTCAGACATTCAATTTCCCAGGGCAGGCGCTGTTCCTGCGCAGCCGCCACAAGAGCCTTGGTGGCGCTGCGGTGTCCGCCGCCGGCATCAAAATAAACGAACGTAAGGCGCGCCCCCGCAGCCGGCTTCATAAAGCCAACGGCCTTCCGCACCTCACGTTCCAGAGCCTTCCGCGGCTCTGACACCACACCGGCAAAGCTTCCAATATTTGCCGCCTCATTCATCCTTAATAAAGCGTTCTCTTCTCTGTTCCAATCTTTCCCGGATTGTAGTGGGACGTCCCACCGGGACCACATTGGGCATTCCATTTGCTGCCATTAAAACACTCCGGCATGAAAGTGGCGTTACGGTTTGGTTACGTTTTGAAGAAGCTTTACAAGACCAGCTTAAGGCAAGGCAGGCGAACAACTTGCAGGTATTGAATGGGTGGCGGCGAGGCGGTTGCGGTCTGTCACGGGGCCAGCCGGTACCCGACAAGATCGCAGGGGCCGACGAACACACTGCAAGCGCGCAATGGCAGAAATTAGTTTCAAGTCCGCCTGCAATCAGGCGTTGCGGAAGTCGATTCGGACTTTCGAGATGGGTGTGCCGATCACTTCAATGCGCTTCAGATCGCGGGTGCCGATTCCCAGACCTTCAGCCAGCTTGAGCGTGCTGTCGCATGTTTCAAAAGGTGCTGTCCCGTGTTCGGCCATCGGGTCGAAGCCCATGATGGCAGTGGCCACTGCATCTGTAGTTACAGGATTCGTACCGGCAACCAGCACGCCTGCGTGCACCGGGCGGCAGCGTCTGATCCAGGGTCCTTCCCCGCCCGCCACCGTGTGGATGCCGTCAATAATCGCCAGATGGATGGGCCGGGCATGGACAAGATCTGCGGTCACGCGCGGAACTCGATAGCCCGGAACGCGCGGCGATTTCGGATTGTTTTCCGGCAGCGCCGTGGCTGAAGGCTGGCGGTTTCCATTATGCAGCATGCCGCGAGAGCCTTTGACCACTTCGGAGGGTTTTTCAATCCCTGCGTCATGCCCATAAATTGTGCAGGGCGTGATGCCAAAAGAGTTCTTCATGGAAAGGGTTACGCCGGCGGTTGCGTGTTCCTTCAGCTTGGCAAGGGAAACGTAGACGTCGATATCCATATAGACGGGGTTCAGATCGTAGGCGCGAAACATCAAGCCGCCGCCCGGCACCCACATCCGCTTGTAGGTCTCGCCGGAGCCGCCGTAGTTGGTATCGACAAAATCGACTCGGGGCGCGGCGCTCGCAAAATCGCGGGGATTCCATCCGGCATCAGACATGAATTGCTGCAGCGAGTGCGAGGGGCTGAGCGAGCTTTCCACCAGATAAATTCTTCGTGCGCCGGCCTGCCCCAGCAGATGGACCGTGTTTCCAATCACATCCGGATTGACCCAGTGCGTCATGCCGATCGGCATGCCCTGAACAAGATCATTGGCATGGCCCGTCATGTTGATTTTGACGGCGACAGTCTTGCCACGAACGATGCGCGAAAGGCCGCCAAGCTGGTCAAAAAGAGTGGCCAGAGTCGGGTGGACCTGGGAGCCATATTCCAGACACTTTGCCACGGCAACCGGCGAAGCCGGCGGCGCGGCAGATGCAAACGCGTTGTGCGGTGCCAGAGCAAACCCGGCGAGTGCGGCCCCAAAGCCCTGGATGAATTCCCGGCGATTGGCATGGTCCTTCATCGTGCACCTCCTCACGGAAGTCGTTGCATACTGGCGATAGTATGCCAATTCGAAATCAAGAGCAATGGGGTACTCAGGTGACGCGACCGGTGGAAAAATGCACACGACAGGCCCGCTTCCGGGGCAGTCTACTGTTAGTAGGGGAGGAAGGTTTGCCGGGGCGGGAGTGCGCCCGCCCCAGCGTTAAGAATGGAAAGGGTTAGTAGCTGGGCATAGAGGGATCAACGTCACGGGCCCAGGCCAGAACTCCACCCTTCAGGTTGTGGATCCTGCGGAAACCGGACTTCATCAGGAATTCCACCGCCTTGGCACTGCGAACACCGGAACGGCAGTGGACAACGATCTCGTCCGCGGTATTCAGTTCGTGCATGCGCTTTGGAACATCACCCAGCGGGATCAGTTTGGCGCCCGGGATGTTGCAGATTTCGTACTCGTGCGGCTCACGAACATCGACCAGAACGAAGGGCTTGTTCTCGTCGATCATCTTTTTCACATCCGTCGCTGTAATTTCTGGAACGTTCGTTTCCGGCACGTGTTCTTCTCCTCGGATACCACAAAATTCTTCGTAATCAATCAGTTTAGTAATGGTCGGATGCTCACCGCAAACGGGGCACTCCGGGTTCTTTCGCAGCTTGAGCTCCCGGAACTTGAGGTGGAGCGCGTCAAACAGCAGCAGGCGGCCGATCAGGGGCTCACCCTTGCCGAGAATCAGTTTAATGGTTTCCAGCGCCTGAAGCGAACCCACAATGCCCGGCAGCACGCCCAGAACTCCACCTTCAGCGCAGCTCGGAACAAGTCCAGGCGGTGGCGGCTCCGGGTAGAGGCAGCGGTAGCACGGACCTTCCTCCGCATAGAAAACAGACGCCTGCCCCTCAAAACGGAAGATGCTGCCGTAGACATTCGGCTTGCCCAGCAGCACGCAGGCGTCATTCACCAGGTACCGCGTGGGGAAGTTGTCCGTCCCATCCGCAACAATATCGTAGTCCTTGAAGATATCGAGCGCGTTCTCAGAAGTCAGGCGCGTCTCGTACGGAATCACTTCAACGTTGGGGTTGATGTCGCGGATCGTGTCGCGCGCTGAATCCAGCTTCAGGCGCCCCACATCATCCGTATCATGAATAATCTGCCGCTGCAGGTTGGTGAAATCGACCACGTCGAAATCCACGATGCCCAGGGTGCCCACGCCGGCTGCAGCCAGATAAAGTGCCAGTGGCGTGCCCAGGCCGCCCGCGCCGATGCAGAGCACTTTGGCCTGCTTCAGCTTCAGTTGGCCTTCCATGGCCACTTCCGGCATGATGAGATGCCGGCTATAACGCAATATTTCGTCCTTACTTAATTGCTCGGTTGGAGCTGTCGTCAATGTCGCCATTTTTTCCTCTTTGCTTATCATTTCCTTAAGATTCCCGAACCATGCTAATTCCGCTCAACCTGGAGCTGGAATCGCGCTGCATTCTTAAATTTGCTTGAGATATCAGGTCGTGGGGGATGAGCCCGGAACCCCGCACCAGCGGGATCCAGGCTAGCTACAGATGCAGCAGTTCATGGAACCGCCTGCGATGGAGGGAACAATGCTGATCACGTCGGTTTCGGCCAGAGGAGTCTGGTCCTTTTGAAGGAAACGAATATCTTCGTCGTTCACGTATACATTCACAAAACTGCGAAGCTTGCCCTCATCATTATAGAGGTGCTTGCGCAAATCACTGTAGCGGGAAGTCAGGCCTGCCAGCGCCTCGCCGACCGTCTTCGCCTCAACTTCCACCGAATCTTTCTTCCCCGCATACTGCCGCAACGGGGTGGGGATAACGACTTTTACAGGCATTCCTTCTCCTCGAACCATCATACCAAACCGGAACTGAGCATTATACACTAAAAAGTCCACTATACTTCTTAGATGAACGCCAGTGGCTTAAAGTTTCAACGGCTCAGAATCAAAACGCGCCCGATCTTCCGAAAGAACCCATGAGGTCATTTCACGAGCTTCGCCATGCTCAACTGCAAGAATAACATAAGAATACCACGGCCATGCATGTTCACGATCATAATTTGACGGCCGGGCAGGATGGTCCGGATGCGAATGGTAGTAGCCGAGAACCTCCAATGCTCGCGACCGAGCGTCCTTTTCCACCTTCATTTGCTCGAGCGGATCGATCAGGAACCGGTTTTTTTCTGATTCGCGGCCGGGATCCTCCAGCGGCAGCAGGTCCTGCGCCCGCGCAGAATCGTGCCGCAGATTCTTCAAGGGCACAACCTCAACAACTTCCTTGGCTGTGCCGTCCGCGTGGCCAAGGAGCATGCCGCAGCACTCGTTCGGGTACTCGCGCGAGCCATGGGCGCGGATGCTCTGGAGTTGCTTTTCATTCATTTGTATGGCCATTGGATCACCGTGAGTTGAAGGAAACTTGCAACTGGCAAAACCTGCCCGCCCTTATCGGAGCGCGTGACACTCATCAAAGCTTTATGACTCTGATTGCTATTGACGAGGCGGGGCTTCGTCCCAGAAGCGCTCACTGAGATATTTGTCTCCGCTGTCCGGGAAAATTGTGACGATGACACCACTCCCCACCCGCTTTGCAA
>JBJKQZ010000476.1:0-3484 GCA_046704865.1 Terriglobia bacterium | reverse complement strand
AAAAAGGAAACCGGGTTGGGCGCTTCGAGCCCAGGGCAAGATCAGGCTCCAAGGCCTTGGCCCGAGGGTATTGCCGGGAAGAAATTTCCCTTGCGGCTCAAACATTGCGCCGGGATAGATTCGCGTGTAATTCATTCCATAGGATTTCAACCTGTCAAAGTAAGCAACATAGTCGAAGTCCTTGTTGATCATCGCCCCGTAATGCTCGGCGGAGGTGATCAGGATGAGCGGCTTGCCATGATAGGTGTAATAGTGTGGGTTTTCAGGATGGATGGCTATCGGGGCGCCAGAACGAGCAGTCGGTACGCTCAATGCAACCCGCGAAAGATACAACAGGAAAAGCGCCGCGCACCACAACGGCAGCGCAGCAATGGATCTCCGCAGCAGTGGGTGCCTCACCAACCTGAATTCTCTCTGCATCAGGCTCCTACTTGGTTCGTTCAAGCAGCAGCGCCCAATCGAGCCAGCCGGGAGGATTGGGAATCTTCCACGAAGGGCCGTGAACGGGAGGCAGTGGCACGATTTCTCCGCTTGTGGCGCTGAACCACTTGGCGTTATAGGTTCCCGGCTCGAGTTTAATCGTGATATCACCGCATTCGCTTTCGTAACCGAAGTGCTCCACGTTTACACACAGCGGTCGAACCGGAACATACACCGCATAGACTTCACCAGGCTTTGCCAGGCAGTAGGCTGGTTTGCTGACCAGTTCATCGTGCGGATCGGTCTTCCACCATTCAAAGCTCGTAAAGAAATCCACCATATGCTCATAGCCCTTCAGCATGACCATCGTGTCGTCACCCCGGCCATTGATCCACCCGCCACCGCTGTCCGGCCAGATATTCGTTCCACGGCGTGCGCTTTCACCTGCCGTCCCATAGGCACCGGCCATCGCAATGCCCCATGCCAGCTGGCGTAGCGTATCTGCCGATTCGAGTGGTGGTGCTGGAGCCCAGTGCGGATAATGATCTTCGTAGCCGTACTCTTCGTTGGTCTGCGGGATGATGCGGCCGGTCTGCTTTTGTATTCTTCGCTCGTCAAGCATCAGGGCATGCTGCTCGTGAGTCCAGTTCTGAATGGACGTAAATCCAAACCAGTCGGAGGCCCTGTCCTGATTCTTCCTGTGAACAGGATGGCTGGTAGCCAGGTGCTTATAAGGGTCCCAGCTCTCAATCAACGTCCCCGTCGCGTGGACCCATTTCTCGTCGCGGAAGCTGTCCATATCATCACCCAGGTCATAAGTGATATTTGAGAATGCGGACAGCCGAGCCACCATGTAGTGAAGGTAGCGTCGTTCGTCATCACTGTACGCCGTGGGCTGCGCGTGATGAGTGGAAATGTCCTGTATGACTGAAATGATGACGTCGCGGTCCCGTGCGAAACGCAGCATGCGCTCATACTTTTGCCAGTAAGCTATATTGAAGTGGCTGTAATCGATGCCCGGATGGTCCCAACTCTCCGCATCCTGGGCAGGCCATGGGCGAAGCGCGTAAGTGAAATTCTCGCCCGTCATCACGGGCTCGCCCCAGTAGATATTCGCGCATCCGGCAAGCAACACGCGAATGCGATTGATCTTAAGATTGTGCAGGCGTTCGATAGTGGAGTTGATAGTCCGCTCGTCGCGCCAGCCCATGAGCCAGAATGCAGTGGTTCCGTTGAAAAAGTAGTGCTCCCCGGTTCCCTCCCAGATAAAGTGCCAGGGATATTGGGGATCCACCCTTACCAGCCCTCGCCGATGTCCGTCCGTGGCTCGAAAGCTCCCCTGATGGGTTCGCTCGAAGCTGCCTTGCCTGTAAGTCAAGGTGTAGGAATACTCGCCGGGTGCCGCAGGCATGAACCGAATGCGGAAGATGGAGCCATCGGCCGAGTCGCAGAAACCATCAACCAGAAGCTCTTTGCCTCCGCCGGATTTACTGAACCGCCCTTGAACAGAAACATCCGTGAATGGATTTGCCGCGTCCGGCGAAACCACCTTCAGGGTAACTTCGACAAAATCGTACGCTTCGACTATGGCAGCACTTTGCGAAAAGCTGATATCAGATGGCGAAGCAAAGGCAGTACAAACTGGTCCTACTCCCACTAGCACCGCCAATGCCAACACTCCTCGAATGATTGCACGGAAATCGCAGACTTTCATTCCTTCCCTCCCTGAGTTCTTGCGAGCGTTTAATGTCCTCTATCTCCCACTCATAAATCGCACTGCCATCTTGACTTTTGCACGATAGGCATCACCAATAGTTCGGACCTGCGAGGGTGATTTCCCGTCGCGGTCTATCTAAAGCCGATGGTTTGATGTGACTGGCTAAGTTTTGTGCAAGTAAAGCGTCGCTGCACCTGGAAAGGGGACCGCGAAATTCAGGCTCCGACCACCTTTCACAACCCCGCCAGCAGTGGTCGTTCCTTCCACAGGGTGTATGCACTCAACGATGAATTCGCCCGGGAACGAGGAAAGATCCAATGCGAATTCATCGCCCTCGGAGGCATAAACGACATATTCGGCACCTGGATTGGCAAGGCAATATTTTGTAGACGCGAGTTCGTTGTGCGGCGACATAGCTGCAAGGTCCACGCGTTTGGAGAGTGTGCGGGTGTTCCCAATCGCCTTCCGCACGGGCTCCCATGTCCAGTCAAAACGGCGATTCAGGTCGCGGGTTGGGTACCCTGGCCGCGTTGCCCAATTCTGCAAGCCGCATGGACGACCCGGTATTGGATCCCAGGCATCCATGAGCAAGGTATTATGCCCACGCACAAAACTTTTCCATGCCCAGGAGGGTGTGCCTCCATGTCCTCACAGGTGGTCTGTGTCCAGAACGCTCACCTTCTTTCCATCCCAGGCAGGAGGGTCTGTTTTCCAGTATTGGCCTTGATCTGCTCCAATGGAAATCCATTCTGCGGGGCTCGCTCGCATCTGGTCCACCGTCTCGGCATTCCAGCCGGTTAAACCCACAGGATGGACTTTCCCTTTCTCTCTCTCTCTCCGGTGCATGAAATCCACCACCCACCAGTCCCAATCCTTGTTTCCGCCTTCGTTAATGACCTCGTAGAGGACGTTATCAAGGTCAGCAACCGAGTCAATGATCCGCTGCATGTACCTGGCCTGCATTTCGCGCACGTCAGACCGTTGCATGTCTACAGTTCCGTTGCCCGGCTTCTCAGCGTCAAAGTGGTTGATGTTGTTGGCGCCATTGTAGGGATGCGCCACCCAGGGGTCACAAGATTCGCCTTTCTTTCTCTCGCTGAAGCTCTGAAAGAGTTGAACTGCGCAATAGATTCCGCGATCGAGTGCTTCGGCAATCCTGGAATGCATTCGTTCGTAGTAAGCCGGATTGAATTTTGTGAGGTCAAACCTGGGGAGTCCATCTTTTGCCGCGCCGGGCCCCGTCCGCATGTAAGGCAGCGGCCCAAAAAGGATCTTATCCTTCGTCCATGGCGCGTAGGCAGGCTGAAGCCATTGCCAGAAGCGCATGAAATTGTGATTATGCTTGAC
>JBJKQZ010000475.1:0-5385 GCA_046704865.1 Terriglobia bacterium | reverse complement strand
AGCGCATGAGTTCCTCCGATGGATGGGCAAGGCCCGAGCAGTTTAGCTAGAGCGAGCAGAACGCAGGATCAGGCATTTGCCTGAGTAGAGGGCGAAGCAACTCTGACACAACTGGCACAGCCGTACTACCAGAGCTAAGAACTCGCTCTGCGCGAGGACCGGTTTGGGCTTCGGCCCGCGGAAGCCACAGGCTTTGCCGGCCCGGAGCCTGCGCCGGTGCGCTCGATAGCATCCGCAATTTCGTTCAGATCGGTGGGGGTGAGCTGCACGGAAGCAGCGCGAATCCAACCGTCCACCTGCTGGGGAGAACGCGCACCGACAATTGCGCCGGTAACGCCGGGCCAAGACAGGGTCCAGGCGACGGCGATTTCGGCCACTGAGGCATTGTGGCGCTGGGCAATAGGCCGCAACGCGTTTCGCAGAGCGATGTTCCTGCCCAGTTTCGGCTGCTGGAATTCGTCAGAGCGCCTGCGCCAGTCATCCTCTGCCATTTTGGCGACCCGCTCGGCAGAGAAAGAATCGGTGAGCATTCCGGAGTGCATGGGGCTGTAGCAGATAACGCCGGTCTTGTGCTGCGCGCACCACGGGAGCTCTTTTTCAGCGGTTTGGCGGCGAATCAGCGAAAAAGGCGGCTGAAGAGAATCCACGTGATGGATAGGCTCACAGCGTTTCATCAGCTCCGCGGTGAAGTTGCAAACGGCGGCGACGCGAACTTTTCCCTCGGCGACGAGCTGAGACATGGTGGCCCAGGAGTCCTCGACGCGCGTGCCAGTTTCATCCGGCCAGTGGAATTGATAGAGGTCAATGCGATCGACGCCGAGGCGACGCAGTGAAGCTTCGCACTCGGCGCGAATCGATTCCGGTTTCAGGATGCGCTTGCCGGGAACCATGGGCTGAGCGCTGTCCCACACGACGCCGCATTTGGTGAAGACGAAAGGGCGTTCGGAAGGCGAGAGCTGGCGAAGAAATTTGCCGACCATTTCTTCGGAATGCCCGAGGCCGTAAACCGCCGCGGTGTCAATCCAGTTGATGCCGAGGTCAATAGCGTGGCGCAAGGCGGCAAGAGAAGCGGCATCATCCTGCGGGCCCCACGAGAAGGCCCAGCCACCTCCGCCAATTGCCCAGGTGCCGAAGCCGACGGTTGTGATTTCGAGACTGCTCAGGCCCAAAGCGCGTTTAGGCAGATCCACAATGCACCTCTGTTGGGGTTTCAAAAGTTTGATTCTTTACCGAGCGCGGCGGTCGCAAACATCGGCAGAAAAACGGTAGCGTTCCGCGATTGGTATTTCTGGTCGGGCGTCACTGAGCGGGTATATACTCGCACTTCTTTTGCCGGATTCAAAACGAGGAGAGAATAAGAGTGAGCGATTTTCGCCGCGCCATTTTATGGATTGTGGTTGCCGCGTTTTTCCTGATGATTTTTCCGATCTTTGCGCCAAGGACCGTTCTTGCGCAACAGATGGACGCGAATCTGTTCAACGGGATGCGCTACAGAATGATCGGGCCATTCCGCAGCGGGCGCGCCGTGGCGGTGACTGGCGTGCCCGGGCATCCCGACGTTTTCTATTTTGGAGCGGTGGGCGGCGGAGTGTGGAAAACGACGGACACCGGGCGCGTGTGGAAACCGGTGTTCGACGCGGAGGACATTGCCTCCATTGGCGCGATAGCCGTGGCGCCTTCCGATACGAACGTGATTTACGTCGGTTCCGGAGAGCCGGACATGCGCTCGGACATTTCCTACGGCAACGGAATGTATAAATCCGTGGATGGCGGAAAAACGTGGAAGCATATCGGACTCGAAGATAGCCGACAAATTGGCGACATTCTCGTTGATCCGCATGACGCGAATCTGGTTTACGTGGCGGCGCTGGGGCACTCTTATGGACCTAATGCGGAGCGCGGCGTTTTCCGCTCGACCGATGGCGGCCAGATGTGGAAGAAAATTCTGTACAAGAACGAAAACACGGGCGCGATTGACCTCGCGTTCGATCCGCAAAACCCGAAGACCATTTATGCCGCGCTGTGGCAGACGCGGCGGCCACCCTGGAATGTCTATCCACCGTCGAACGGGCCGGGCAGCGGGCTATACAAATCAACAGACGGCGGGGACAACTGGACACAATTGACCAATGGATTGCCGATGGAAGGGCTGGGACGCATCGGCGTGGCTGTAGCGGCGACAGACCCGAATCGCGTCTACGCGATTGTGGACGCGAAGAACGGAGGACTGTACCGCTCGGATGATGGCGGGCAAACCTGGCGGCTGGACGATAACGAGTCGAGAATCTGGGGACGCGGATGGTATTTCGGCGGCGTTACCGTGGATCCCAAGAACGAGAACGTAGTGTATGTGATGAACACTTCAACGTACCGCTCGACCGATGGAGGGGCCAGCTTTACGGCAATCAAAGGCGCGCCGGGAGGCGATGATTATCACACGCTGTGGATTGAGCCGGGTAATTCAGACCGCATGATTCTGGGAAGCGATCAAGGCGTAATCATCAGTGTGGATTACGCGAAGACCTGGAGCTCCTGGTACAACCAGCCGATTGGGCAGTTCTATCACGTCGAAACGGACAATAGGTTTCCGTACTGGGTTTATGGTGCGCAGCAGGACAGCGGCGCCGCAGGAACGACCAGCCGCAGCAGGCACCGCGGAATTACCGCGCGGGATTGGATGCCCATCAGCGTGGGCGGAGAAAACGGATACATTGCAGCGGATCCCCTGCATCCGGGAATTCTTTTCGGCGGGACGGTTTCCCGGTACAACATTTTTACCGGAGCCGATCAGCAAGTGACGCCCGAGCTGGCCCATCCCGGAAATTACCGGCACACCTGGACGCAGCCGCTGGTATTTTCGCCGGCGGACCCGCACGCGCTGTATTTCGGCACGCAGGTACTGTTCAAGACGACAGACGGAGGCCAGAGCTGGCAAATTATCAGCCCCGATTTGACGCGATCCAATCCCGGAACGCCAGCCAACCTGGATGCCACAACCGCCGAAGACGTGGACGGCAATGGAAAGCACGGGCTGATCTACACGATTGCGCCGTCGCCGCTGAATAAAGATTTAATCTGGTGCGGAACAGACGACGGGAACATTCAAGTGACCAGCGACGGAGGGCAGAGTTGGCAGGACGTCACGCCGCCGCAACTGACCGCCTGGAGCAAAGTGACACTGATTGAAGCCTCGCATTTCGAGGCGAATGAAGCATTCGCGGCGGTGGATCGGCACCGGCTGGACGATTTGAAGCCTTACATTTATGTGACACAGGATGGCGGAAAAAGCTGGCAGGAAATCACCAACGGAATTCCCGTAGGAAGCTATGTGAATGTGGTCCGCCAAGATCCGGTGAGGCGCGGATTGCTATATGCGGGGACGGAAACGGGCGTTTTTGTCTCTTTTGACAACGGAAAGCAATGGCAGCCGTTGAAATTGAACATGCCGACGGTTTCCATTCGCGACATTAAAGTGCATGGCGCAGACCTGGTGCTGGCGACGCACGGACGGGCGTTCTGGATTCTGGACGACGTTACGCCGCTGCGGCAGGCAACCGCGCAAGTGGCAAATTCGGCGGCATATCTTTTCAAGCCAGAAACCGCGTGGCGAATACGGCCGGGGTCGGATGAAGGGACGCCGCTCCCGGCGGAAGTGCCCGCGGGACAAAATCCTCCGGACGGAGCGATTCTGGACTACTACCTGAAGGCAGCGCCGCAGGGGCCGGTGACGCTGGAGATTTTCGACAGCAACGGCAAGCTGGTGCGGCGGTATTCGAGCGCAGAGCATTTTCCACCAATAAATCCAAAAACACTGAATATTCCCGCAGCGTGGGTGCATCCGCCGGAGACGCTTTCGGCGGAGCCCGGAATGCACCGGTTCATCTGGGATTTGCACTATCCCGGCGAGGGAGGAGAAAGGGCGCGCGGCGGAATGGCAGCATTGATGGCCATGTTCGGGTTTGGCGGCGGACCATGGGCCGTACCCGGGGAATATGTGGTGAAGCTCGAAGTGGATGGCGGGACCGCGCAGGAGCCGTTGATGGTGAAAATGGACCCGCGCGTGAAAGTTTCTCAGGAGGATCTGCAGAAGCAGTTCGATTTGGCGCAGCAGATCCTGGCGAAGAGCGCGGAAGTGGATGCGGCTTCGCGGCAGGCAGCGAGCGTGCAGGAGCAGCTGGCCGCAGAAGCGTCGAAAAGCAAATCGGGCAAGACTAAGAAAGCGATTGATGCGTTCGAAGAGAAACTGGAAGGGGTTCTCGGAAGCCCGGCAGGAAGTCCCTTTGCGTTGAGCAGCGGCCCTGCGCCGGTAGATCGCACCACACTTCGCTATGTGGCAGGACAACTGGGCAATCTGGAGCGCGTCGTGGAAAGCGATGATGCGGCTCCTTCTGCAGACGCTTCGGCGGTGTTTGCGCAGGATAGCCAAATTGCGCAAACGGCCCTGGAAAAATGGCAGACGATTCTGTCTTCGGATTTGTTGCAGTTGAACCGTGATTTGCGCCATGCTCATCTCGAGCCTATAGAACCCGGCACAGAGCGTTCTGGAAGGCCGCAACAGGAATGATGTAAGCTAGACTATCGGATAGAGCCATGAGTCTAAGGACATTTGCCGCCGAAGCGATGGCGGATTTCTACACCGTCGCGGCAGTTTCGCCGAGTTCGGTGCACCTGGCGTCCGCGATGGTTGGGCCGCTCCCGCTCTCGTCCGCGCACGTTGCCGTTGAATTAGGCGCAGGCACGGGAGTGATGACCCGCGCGCTGCTCGAAGAGCTGCCGCGCCGCGCCACGCTGCTGGCATTTGAAATCAATCCGCGATTTTTCAACTACCTGAAGAAAACCTTCTGCGACCCGCGGTTGATATTGATTAACGAGAGCGTCGAAAATATCGAAGAGGAGTTGCGGAAGCGTGGATACGACCACGCGGAAGCTGTGCTGTCTTCGCTTGGGCTAGGTTTCATGTCCGAGCGGAAGCGCCGCAGGATTTTCGAAGGGCTGATGCCGTTCGTGCGCCCGCACACCGTGCTGACGCAGTATCAATACATACATGGGCTGCAATTCTCGAATGGCCGCCTGCGGAGACTCAGCCTGAGGCCGCTGCTCAGCGATTATTTCGGATCGGTGGAGTCACGGATCATCTGGCGGAATATCCCGCCGGCGTATGTTTATACCTGCCATCTATAAGCGAGTTCGCCAAGGAGAAGCCGCCGCTTCGGTGGCTTCTGGCGCATGGGTGTAATTGGAGGTGCGAGTCACTTAAGCAGCTTCCTGGCGCAAATTGTTCCAGTAATCTTCCAATCTTCCCACCCTCCGTTCACTCGCAATACGCGTAGAGCAATCATGTTTTTTAGATTTTCCGCCTTCCACCAGGCGCCGGCGATCTTGAGC
>JBJKQZ010000474.1:0-4440 GCA_046704865.1 Terriglobia bacterium | reverse complement strand
TGCCAGTGGTTAAAGCGTGCAAAGTAAACGACTCCGGAGCCTTCCAGGTCAACCGTAACATTGAAAATGTCAGAGAGTTGATACAGGAAGTGGCTTCCATCAGCACCCTCGTTCCCCCCGCTGCGATCATACGTGCTGGTCATATAAGCCCTCGCTCCGATTCGCTGATACGCCCAACGACCCCACATGCGATATGCGTCCAGGCCAACTGGGATGACTGGCGGTTGGTTCTGTCTTTCCACAGCTTCAGAAGAAAATGGCGAGAGCGAGAAGACTTTCTTGTTGGTGGTTCCGGCCACCCCAAGAGCTGTCAGGGTCCTTACGAGGAAGCGTCGTCGATCCATTGCTGATCCATCCCGCGTGTACAGGACTGAAGGATACATCCTCTGCCAGAAGCGCGAGCAAGTTTTTACAACCTGTCTCGGGCATTTGTCCCAATTGATCGGGGCGATTTGGTGACGAGATTTTTCGATCGACCAACAGGACTCATAAATCTCCCGACGTGACCGGCCTATGGTACCTTGGTAAAGCCAAATAGCGGATTGTTCATTCCATGTAGCATCGGGAGGGTCCCGTGAACGTAGACCGGCGTGACTTTCTGCAAGCGCTCGCAAGCGGCGTGCTGGTTTCCAGCGGCGCTCATAGTGGATACGCAACGGCCGCACCGGGGTCACAAACTGCCGGCTGGTATGATCGTCCCATGCGCTGGGCGCAACTGGCGTTTGTGGAAGATGACCCCGGAAGGTACGATCCAGCTTTCTGGCTTGATTACTTCCGGCGCATTCATGCGGACGCGGCATGCCTCAGTGCCGGAGGGTGCGTTGCATTTTACCCGACCAGGATTCCTTTCCACTATCGAAGCAGATGGCTGGGAAATAGAGATCCCTTTGGCGATATGGTCAAGGGCTGCCGCGGTCTGGGAATGAATGTGATTGCCAGAACTGACGCCCACGCCTGTCATGAGGACGTCTATGCCGCACACCCGGACTGGATCATGGTGAATGCAAGTGGAGAGAAGGTCCGCCATTGGTCCGACCCGGACTTCTGGGTCACCTGCGCGTTGGGTCCCTACAATTTTGAATTTATGACATCCGTGCACAAAGAGATCATGGCTCTTTACCGGGTGGATGGCATCTTTACAAACCGCTGGTCCGGTTCCGGCATGTGCTACTGCATTCATTGCAGCGAAAACTTCCGGGCTTTCTGTGGAATGGATCTGCCGCGGACTGAAGATCCACAAGTTCCTGCCCGGCGGGAATATATCGTATGGCGCCAGAAGCGGCTTTTTGATTTATGGGGCGTATGGGATGCAGCCATTCAAAGCATTAATCCCGACGCGAGGTTTATCCCCAATGCAGGAGGCGGCGCCCTCAGCAGCCTGGATATGAAAAGCATTGGCGAGCGAGCCCCAACCTTATTTGCTGACAGGCAAGGCCGTAGCGGGCTTATGCCGCCCTGGAGAAACGGCAAATCTGCCAAGGAATACAGGGCCGCCCTGGGGAGAAAACCGATTGTCGGAATCTTCAGTGTTGGTCTTGAAGAAAAGTACCGGTGGAAGGATTCTGTACAAAATGGGAATGAAACTCGAATGTGGGTTGTGGACGGCATTGCGCACGATTTCCGGCCGTGGTTTACCAAATTCAATGCCAAGCCGATTGACCGGCGGTGGCTTCCGGTTGTGGAAGAACTTTATGACTGGCACTTTAGGAACGAACGATACCTGCGTAACGTGGATTCGCTTGCGCGTATTGCCATGGTGTATTCGCAGCAGACCGCCGAGTATTATGGCGGCCGGCAGGCACAGGACAATGTGGAAAACCCCGCACTTGGTTTTTACCAGGCTCTGATTGAAGCTCGAATACCCTTTGATATGATTCATGACGAACTGCTTGACACCGAGCACGTATCGCCATTTCGCACGCTGATCCTTCCGAACATCGCTGCCCTCTCGGAGAAACAATGTGAACAGATCCGGCAATTTGTAAGCAAGGGTGGGAGTCTGATCGCTACGTATGAAACCTCTCTCTATGACGAATGGGGCGTTCACCGCAAGAACTTTGGCCTCGCATCCCTCTTTGGAACTTCGTTTGGGGGGCGCACAGAAGGACCGATGTACAATTCTTACCTGAGTCTTGAAAGAGATCCTGCCACGAAAATCTTCCACCCATTGCTCGCAGGTCTTGAAGATGCGACACGGATCATCAATGGCGTGAATAGGGTGATTGTGAATCCGCCGATGGCAGGGTCATTTTCACCGCTAGTCGTTGTTCCCTCATATCCCAATCTTCCGATGGAGGAGGTCTTCCCGCGACCGGACAAGGTGAAGGAGGCCGGCGTGTTCATCCGTGAATTCGGAAAGGGACGAGTTGTGTACTTTCCCTGGGATGTGGGACGAACTTTTTGGGATGTGCTGAATGTAGATCACGGGAAACTGCTACGAAATGCCGTCGCCTGGGCCACCAATGAACCTGCGCCGGTATCGGTCGATGGGCCGGGTGTGATTGATCTTTCCGTGTGGACGCAGAAGAACTCCATGACGGTCCACCTGGTGAATCTGACAAACCCCATGATGATGAAGGGTCCGGTGAGGGATTTTTTCCCAATTCCGCGACAACATGTCCGTATTCTCATACCCGGAGACCGGAATATTGAGAAGGTTCATCTTCTGGTGGGACAAACAGATGTTCAGTACCGGCGGGAAAACGAAACTGTTGAGCTGGACGTGCCATCGATCGAATTGCATGAAGTGATCGCAATTGATTTTGTGGTGTAGTAGGACTGAGCTCCGCTGCTACCCACACTGAAATAGCTCGGTTTGAATTTTCCAGAATTGTTCTTGTTGATCGATGAGGAGGCAAAATGAACAGAAGAGAGATTCTTCTATCGGCGGCAGCGTTGCCAGCCCTGGGCTCGGCCTTGTCGCTGGCAGCTGAACAGCGGAAGGAGCTGAAAATCACTGGAGTTGAGACAGACTTGCTGAAACCGCCGCCTGGCGAACGCTACTACGACGCTCTCCAGACTTTGAATGTGGATAAGGGTGCGGTTGTGCTGCGAATCCACACCAATGCGGGCATTACAGGATGGGCCAACAGTTGGTTCGGCAACCTCGGTGAGGGTGCACGCGTCGTTCAGACGATCCTCGAATATGAAGTAAAGCCGGTGATCATGGGAAAAGACCCGGCGTTTCCACGACAGATTCGGGCCGATTTGTGGAAGGCCCTGAACTACCAAGGAGTCGGTGGTGTATCTCAATTCGCCCTGGCTGCTACGGACATTGCGCTTTGGGATATTCTGGGCAAAAACGCCGGGTTGCCGGTCTATAAGATGCTGGGGGCGTACCGCGACCGCATCCCGGTGTATTCGATGTGCGGCTGGTACTACGACAACGACGAGGATCTTTCAAAGTTCAAACGCCAAATCGTAGACGCCATGGAACAGGGCTATAAGGCCGTGAAAATCAAAGTAGGGAAATATTCTCTGGCCGATGATGAGCGGAGGATTCGCCTGGCATTTGAGACAATTGGGAAAGAGAATCACTTGATGGTGGATGCCAACCAGGTGTTCGACCGGGCTGAAGCATTGCGACGTGGAAGGGAATATGAGGTAATGGGATGTTTCTGGCTGGAAGAACCGCTTCCGCCGGAAGACATGGAAGGCTTTGCCCTCCTGGCCCAGGCACTCGACATGCGGATAGCCACTGGCGAGAATCTGAATACAAAGTATGCCTTTGCTGACCTGATTGCAAGGCGGGGGGCAGATATTGTGCAGCCGGACGACCGGCGGGCGGGCGGAGTGTGCGAGTGGATGGAAATCGCTGCTATTGCCAGTGGTTACAAGGTTGAGGTTGCCAGCCACGGCGGGGGTTCTACCAATCTTAATATGCTCCTGGCCATGCCCAACGCAATCTATATGGAATCAGGCGGTGCGCAAAAGCTGGTCGACGGGGAGCTCCTGGGCCCCGAAGAACCAGGGATGAGCAGTGAAGTCAGCGCCGAGGAAATTCGAAAATATAAGATCGGATGATTTAGGATCAATAGCTTATGCCATTGAAGCGGAAGTAAAACTTTAACTGAGTGCTCTCTCCCATTCGGTTGGCCCATATCTCGGTTTTAAATGGATTGAAGAAAGGAGGATACCGCGATCAGCGAGTCCATCGCTCTTAGGTCTTAGAACTATAGTCTGTTGACAACTTGTACAGCCTGATGAAAGAGTGGGTAACTGGGGGAGGGGCCAGGGAGGTTTGACTCCCGCGAGAACTGCCTTCGCCAAAGGCTGCCCTTGGACTTGCGAGGCGCTGTCGACGGCGGGCTGAGGAGATATGGCTCATGAAAAAAATGTGGCAATTTCTAATGGCAACGCTGGTCGGCGCAGGTGTAATTTTAGGCCCAGGAACTCTTTCACTTTGGGCGCGGCCAAATCCTCCATTCCACGGCGATGATC
>JBJKQZ010000473.1:0-4698 GCA_046704865.1 Terriglobia bacterium | reverse complement strand
GTCAGGTTCGCGTCGATCGATCCGCCTTTCAGGTCAGACTCCGGCAACTGGGTCCGCACAATCACCATAGGAAACTGCGCCCCGCGAACCACCTCAATCATGTGCAGGTCGCGGTTAGTGTCGCCGGAGACGAAGGTCTTGACCGGCACCGCAGCTAGAAAATTGCACACGCCGTCCTTGCAGATGCCTTTGCCGCGAGCGGCATGGCTTACGCCCTCGGCGTGGTGCAGCGGATGAGAAACATGATAGGTGAGAGTGGAGGCCTCCAGGACCCAGTTGGTTTCCGCCGCAACCACAACCCTCGGAAGCACCAAGACCAAAGTAAACAACAGAATATTCCGGATAATTTTCATCGCTTTAACCTCAGAACTTGAAAGATACGGCAAAAACCGCAGTGCCCAGCGCGGCCGCCGTCACCAGCGCAGCCGTGGAATGATATTTTGCGATCCCGTGCACCCGCTCGCCCTTGCTCATCTGGGAATAGGCCATCGCTCCCAGCACTGCCGTCATCACCATGCCCGGGCCGTGAATCCAGGCCATTGCCTTATGCAATCGGATGGGACCTTTCACCTTGATGCCCGGCATCCGAGGTGCCGCCAGGGCAAAATATGCCGTTGCGGCATACAGGCCCGCCGTCGCCGCTCCCAGCGCCATGTGGACGTTGCGGCCTGTTGGGCTGCCCGGCAACCCGTGATGACCTTTGGCCCCGCCGGATGCGATCAGGGCTGCTACCATCACCGCTACCGTGGCCATGCCCAGCTTCTGGTGGATTTGCAGCATGCGCGTGCGCTTGTTCAGACGCGCCTGCTCCTTGGGATTGCTCTGCACCACGCTTGTGGGGAATCCCAGGCTCGACAATGACGGCTCGGTTCCGCCGCTCTGCGCCGGGGCATCGTCGGAGGCGCCCTCAAGTTGCGGGTTCAATGTTTTGGTTGCGCCAGCCGCAAGAGTCAACTGCGACGTGCTGGAAGGAAATCCCTCCGCTTCAGCCGTGACTTCATAATTGCCAGGTCCCAGCTTTGCCACGCTGTAGCGCCCGGAAGCATCGCTCTCGGTCTCGGCTAACTGGCCTGTAAAAACGTTATTAACGGAAACCTTGGCCCCCGCAACCGGCGACCCGGCTAAATCCGTGACTGTTCCGGAAATGATGGCTGTAGAATTCTGCGCGCACAGCGGGACAGAAACGGAAAGGGAAAGCAGCAGAACTCCCAGAATAGACTTCACCCTCTTCGCGCTCATGAAGACTCCCTTTATTAATATTTCAGGCGTGATGAAGCTGCCGCTCAAGAAAAGAATCTTTACTGCCATTTGCAAGCATCCACAGGCATCAGGAGTTGGCCTACCGCGCTCACCGGTTTTCCGTGGGTGCGCTCCTATGATGCACCAAGTGCGGCGCAGGTTGGCAGCGGCGCCTCACTTTTCCAGTGCTCGCTCAACCATTCGGAACCATCCGGGAACATCGCCGCACCCTGCGGTGTCAATAAGGTGTGTAACAGTTCGAACGTTCGGATTTGCAGTCGTCGCCGCAGCGGTGGGAACAGCATCATAGCTGTAGCAAGGCATTTCAGTCTGCGAGGAGGGGATATGCGCACGCTGATCGCAGCAAGTCTTTCCGCACTGCTTTCACTGGCTGTTTCAGCAACTGCCCAGACCCGCAAGCAAGGTGCAAATCAACCGGCGGCTAACACATCCGCAGCATCATTACCGCTGCGGCGAGTCATCCTTTACAAAAATGGCGTTGGTTACTTTGAACATTCCGCCAAAGTGAATGGTTCGGAGGAGCTTCACATTGACTTCACCACCGGCCAGTTGAATGACGCGCTGGCTTCACTAACCGCCTACGACCAGGGTGGCGGTCAGATCACAAGTGTGCGTTTCAACTCCATTGCGCCGCTCAGCGAGCGCCTGCGATCGCTTCATCTGCCAATTGACCAGCAGACGACGCGATGGCAGTTTCTCCAGGCATTAAGAGGAACCCGGGTGGAAATCGAAAGCGGTCCGACGCACGTAACAGGCAAACTGCTGAGCGTGGAAAATGTAAACAAGGTGTATGGTCGAAACCAGGCTGAAAACGTCCTGGTGCTTTCCGTGATCACCGATGCGGGCGACGTGCGCAGCTTTGAATTGGGGCCGGGCGTTTCCGTGCGCATTGCTGATGGCGAGTTGCGCGGCGACGTAGCGCAATATCTCAAGCTGATTGGCTCCGAACGCGCGGGCGATGTGCGCCGCCTGACACTCACCGACAACGGCACGGGCGAACGCACGGTGCGCGTCAGCTACATCAGCGAAGTGCCCGTCTGGAAAAGCACCTACCGCATCCTGCTGCCGTCGGATCCAGATGAAAAGCCGCTGATCCAGGGTTGGGCGGTGGTGGACAATACGCTGGGAGAAGATTGGAAGGACGTGCAGCTCTCGCTCGTTTCCGGGTCGCCGCAATCGTTCATCCAGAACCTTTCCATGCCCTATTACGTTCGCCGGCCAGAGGTGCCACTGCCGCATTCCGCGCTGCTCACTCCGCAAACACATGAAGGCGCTCTGATGCCGTTGAAGGAAGCAAACGGTCCGGGCTACGGCGGAGGCGTGGGGAGAGGAATGGGCAGCGTTATTGGAGGCCTTGCCTCGCCGGCTCCTGGAACAGCCGCTCTTACGGGCCGGGTTACGGACCAGAGTGGCGCGGCCGTTCCCGGCGCTAGCGTAACGATCACCAATACCGTCAGTGGCGCATCCCATGTGGCTTCAACTGACAACTTAGGTCGATACACTCTCCTGAACCTCTCGCCTGGAACCTACAGGATAGTTGTCAATAGCCCGGGATTCCAGACGTATGAGCGGCCCGTTTTCTACCTTTCGCCGAACAACACAGCCGTTTCAGATGCCACCCTGAAGGTGGGCAAGGTCACACAGGAAGTGCAAGTGACGGCTGCCACGAAAGCCTACACTTCGCTGGAGCAGTTGCAAACCGTGCCCAATTTGGTCCCGCGACTGGAGCCACAGGCCACGGGCCGCCAACTGAGCGAACTCTTCGAATACGACATCAAGAACCGGGTAACGATTGGCAGGAACCAGTCGGCGCTAGTTCCGATTCTTCAGGCAAAGCTGGACGCACAAAAGGTAACGCTGTGGAATGCCGGTGAGTCCATCCCTCTGCGTGCGCTGTGGCTAACGAACACGAGCGGTCTAGCACTGGACGCCGGCACATTTGACGTGGTTGATGACGGAACTTTTGCCGGCCAGGGATTGTTTGACACCATCGGCGCCGGCCAGAAGCGGCTTGTCTCCTACGCCGCCGACCCTGCCGTTCAGGTTTCCACAAAGGAAAGTTCGCCGCCCCAACAGGTCACGCGCATTCGCATTGCCAAAGGCCTGATGGTCACCACGCGTGAACTGCACCGGACGGAAACCTACCAGGTCAGCGATTCTGACACCAAGCCGCGCACGGTCGTCATCGAACATCCCATGGAGCAGGGCTGGAAGCTTTCAAACAATCTGAAGCCGGACGAGAGCACGGAATCCTACTACCGCTTCAAGGTGAGCGTGAAGCCGCACGAGAGCAACAATCTGGTGGTGGAAGAAACACGTCCCGAAGTGAGCCAGATGAGTCTGGGTAACCTGACGGACCAGCAAGTTGAACTGCTGGCCCGCCAGCAGCGCCTGACGCCTGAAATGGAAACAGCCTTCCGCAAGATCCTGGACCAGAAAAATGTTGTGGCGGCTTTCGACTCTCAGATCAATGAGCGGCAGCAGGAGCTTTCAAACATCTCAACCGATCAGGACCGGATCCGCGAAAACATGAAGGCGCTGAAGGGCGGCGCGGAGCAAAAACAGCTTCTCGACCGCTACGTGCGCGAACTGAACTCGCAGGAAGACCGCCTGTCGAGCCTGCGCAGCCAGATTACTGATCTCAAAACAAAGCGACAGCAGGCCGCGCTCGAGCTCGACCACATTCTCACAGGGACGACGCTCGACGAGACGTTTTAACTGATTATGCAACGCGGGCAGCGCCGGTTGCAGCACGCCCAGTCCGCGGCTTGTGCTTTAAGAAGCGCGGACCTCAATTGCGGAGTTCCGCGCTATCATCTTTCGCAACGGGCCTTTTTAGACTAAAAATAGAGGGCTATGGCTCAAACAATAAAACGCTGCCCGTGGCCCGGTGACGATCCGCTTTACATCACCTATCACGACAGGGAATGGGGAGTGCCCTCCCATGACGATCGGCACCTTTTTGAAATGCTTATCCTGGAAGGCGCGCAGGCAGGATTAAGCTGGATCACCATTTTACGCAAGCGGGAAAATTACCGGCGCGCGTTTGCCAATTGGAACGTAGAAAAGATTGCCCGCTTTACTGAAAAAGACTTTGCCCGTCTGATGGCTGATGAAGGGATCGTCCGAAACCGGCTGAAAATCCGCGCCACCATCGGGAACGGAAAGGCATTCCTCAAGGTGCGTGATGAGTTTGGAAGCTTTGATCGTTACATCTGGCAGTTTGTGGGAGGCTCGCCCATCCGCAAGCGCCGCCGGACGATGAGCGATGTTCCAACTCACACCGCTGAATCAGACGCCATGAGCCGTGACCTGAAGAAGCGTGGATTCAATTTTGTGGGCACGACGATCTGCTATTCGTTCATGCAGGCTGTGGGGATGGTAAATGACCACCTGGCATCCTGCTTCCGCTCGCGGGAGTGAAATGCGCGCCTGCAA
>JBJKQZ010000472.1:0-4385 GCA_046704865.1 Terriglobia bacterium | reverse complement strand
CGGCGGAACGGATTCGTTCGGCAATGATGTGGTGACGCAGGATACCGGTGATGCCTTTACCCCCGACGAGACCGAATTCAACATCTTCAATACCGATGAGAAACTGTCAGCGCTGCAGTCGCTGGCCGATCTGCTCCAGGCTGTGCCGGGGCGAAAGTCGGTGATCCACTTTTCAAGCGGTATCGAGCAGACGGGTGTGGACAACGAAGCGCAGCTCCAGGCAACGATCGATGCGGCTAATCGCGCGAACGTTTCTTTCTATACGCTGGATGCGCGGGGGCTGATGGCCATGCCGCCCGGAGGGGACGCCTCTTCAGCCAGCCCTTCTGGAACAGCGATCTACACCGCGAGCGCGGTGTCATCACAGGTCAGCTCAATGCACAACAGCCGGGAAACGCTTTCAACCCTGGCAACCGATACGGGTGGCCGCATGTTCACGGACCTGAACAATTTCGCCCCCGTTTACCAGTACGTGCAGAAGGAAAATACAACGTACTACCTGATTGGTTATACATCATCCAACACCAAGGCTGATGGAAAGTTTCGTCGCATACCGGTGGAATTGGCGGATAGCCGCGGCTTGAAAATCGAGGCCCGCCCCGGGTATTACGCACCGGTCAGCTTTGGCCACTCTTCGGGCCAACAGAAGGAACTTCAACTGGTTGACGCACTCAACTCTGAAGCTCCGTTCCTCGATCTTCCACTGGCTGTCGAAACCGCTTATTTCCAGCAGCCCGACGGCCATTATTATGTCGTGCTGGCGGCAAAGATTCCAGGTTCCTCGATCCCATTCCATCAGCACTCAAAAGTCCACCAGACGCAGTTTGATTTTGCATGGCGAGCTACGGATTCCAAGGGCAAGGTGGCGGGGGCTTTGCGCGACACATTGCCCGTCAAACTGGACGCCGCAACCTTCCAGACTGTCCTCAAGGGCAATATTCTTTACGAAGGAGGACTGGTTCTGCCGCCCGGCGATTACAAGCTTAAAGTTGTGGCGCGCGAAAATCTGACCGGAAAGATGGGTACTTTTGAAAAGTCTCTGGTGCTTCCTCCCGTCAACAAGACCGGCCTGGCGCTTAGTTCTGTTGTGGTGTCCAATGAGTTGTCCAAAAAGCCGCCTACACGGCCCCAGCGCGGACACTGGGCGGTTGGCGCAGAGGACAACCCACTCGACTCCGGCGCAGAGGCCATCCTGCCGAGCGTGACGAGGGTGTTCAAAGCCGATCAGCACCTTTACGTCTATCTTCAGTCCTATGCCAGCAAACCGGCACCTGCTGGTAAAGGAGCTAAGCGGTCCGGGAACTCAATCCCACCGTCGATGGCTCTGATCTTTTTCAAGAATGGCGTCCAGGTTTCTGAAGCGGGCCCCTATCCTGCCAAATCGGGCAAGTCAGGTCAAGGAACCGCATCCTACTTTACTGAAATCCCGCTGGAGAGATTTCCGCCAGGCCGCTACTGGATGCAGGTGAATGTGATGGACGCATCCGCCAACGAAGTTGCGTTTGTACGGGTTCCGATGGCCATTATTCCTTCTCCTGCGAAGGGGACAAGTCACACAGAGAGTGGAAAAGGGTCGGCTCATACCGGCCCTGGAGCAGGAGGAGATTAGCCCGTCGCCTGATCACGTCTGCCACATTATTGACTCTGTATTTTAATTAAATCGCTTATAAACCTGGCGATCGAGTTCCGATTCGCGAAAGACTTCTATGAAGAAAATGGGGTATCGACCCGATAGTCTTGATGACAATGCAAAGAAACGGACTCTGTTATAGCAGTTGGATCAATAGACCGAGTCGATACGGTTTCTGGGAATCGGAAAAACTTTTTGCCGCAAAACTCAAAAGCTGTGTATAAAGGTAATACCTTAATTCTTGCCGATGAGAGGGTTCTGAATGGGCCTTGACAGCGTAGGCAAAATAGTGGCATGTACAGTCCAGGCGCGGAAAATCAAATGCCTTGACAGTTGCTGGGTTATTGCTTAGAGTGTCGCATTTCGGTCAACAAAAAGGATTTCCAGTATCTAAATTTCAGGAGAGGAGCAGCAAATGGCAAAAGTGATGACCAAATCCCAGGTGGTATCCCACCTGGCTGACAAAGTCGGGTTGCAGAAGAAGGCCACGGCTGCGGTGCTTGAAGAACTTGTGGCTCTGGCCACCAAGGAGTGCAAGAGTGGTGGGCAGTTTGTCATTCCCGGTCTTGGGAAGGCCGTCAAGGCACACCGCAAGGAACGAACAGGTCGTAATCCCCAAACGGGTGCACCCATCAAAATCCCTGCCAAGACGGTAGTTAAGTTCCGCCTGGCAAAGGCTTTTAAAGATGCAGTCGTTCCACCCAAAAAGAAGTAAGCCCTCGGTCGGCAAGGAGTAGTTTTCAGCGAGTTGTTCCGGCCAGCATGGACGTGATGCCTGATCGGCATCTGCCCGTCGGTCCCAAAGATTTGAACTTGTGACTCCCCAGGGGCATTGGCGCACCTTCCTGGGGAGTTGCTATCTTATGTGGACAACCGCTGACTCCATGCTCATACTTTTGTCTGTTTAGGAGAAGTATTCGAAGTAAAGGCAGCTTTTCCCGAGCCTGTCTGGACTCTGAATATACAAATTCCTTCAGGATGTTCTTTTACCATGGGGCGACCGCCAGTCCCGGCCAGACTTGGTTCGTTGAACTCAAAGCTCGATCCAGGTTGAATGCGGCACTGATCAGCGCCACATGGGTGAAGGCTTGTGGAAAGTTTCCGAGGCCCTCGGCGCACGGCCCTGTTTCTTCCGCGTAGAGCCCCAGGTGGTTTGCGTAACTCAGCATCTTGTCAAAGATCAGGACGGCCTCGTCAAGTCGCCGGCGGTCAACACGTCCCGCGCGTGTCAATGCCTCGACCAGCCAGAACGTGCACATATTGAACGTGCCTTCATTCCCTTCCAGCCCGTCAACCCTGGCCTCAGTGTTGTAACGATAAGCGAGGCTGTTTGAAACAAGGCCTCCCTTGTCCGGCGGCCGATTGATGGCGTCAATGGTTTTTAGCATTCGAGGATCGGTAGGTGACATGAAGAAGACCAGTGGCATGATCAGGCTGGAAGCGTCAAGACAGTTGCAGCCGTAGTACTGCACAAATGACTGGCGAGTCGAATTCCAGCCTTTAGCCAGAATTTCGTCGTAGATCGTATCTCTTGTTTTCACCCAGCGGGCCCGATCTGCCGGGAAGGACCGCTTGTCAGCCAGCCTCAGGCCCCGATCCAGAGCCACCCAACACATGACCTTCGAATACACAAAGTGTTGGCGGCCGCCACGAACTTCCCAGACTCCATCGTCTGCCTGATTCCAGTTGTCGCAGACCCAGTTCAGCAACTCGCGGAGTTCGACCCAAAGTTCGTAAGAAATTGGACTCCCATACTTGTTGTAAAGGTAGACGGAGTCCATCAGTTCGCCGTAGATATCCAACTGCAACTGATTCGAAGCGGCGTTCCCGACCCGAACCGGCATGGAGCCCTTGTATCCTTCCAGGTGGTCCAGCGTGAACTCCTCAAGTTCATGTCTTCCGTCTATACCGTACATGATCTGCAGAGAGCCATCTTCTCGCCGTTCATGGCAACGTGCTTCCAGCCACTGCATGAACTTAGCTGCCTCGTCTGTAAAGCCGAGACGCATCAAGGCATAGAGAGCAAATGCCGCATCGCGGATCCAGGTGTAGCGATAGTCCCAATTGCGCTCACCACCGATATTCTCCGGCAGACTGCAGGTTGGCGCCGCGACAATGGCCCCACTTGGCTCATATGTGAGCAACTTCAGGACCAGCGCGGACCGGTAAACCATTTCCCGCCACCGGCCTTTATACCTGCAGCCAGAAAGCCAGCGTCGCCAGTAGTTGACAGTGTCCTGGAAAATCTCCTCCTCTTGGGTTTCCGCAATTGGTGCGCCGCAGCCCGTTCCGTCCGGCCTTGCCTGCAGCAGGAAAATGGCGCTCTCTTCCTCGCCGAGCGTAAATTCCGCCCTCACCGATCCCTTCCCATCGTTCTTTAGAGGAACTTCAGTGGCAAGCGCCAGAAGCAAGGATGGGGACTCAAAACAGGCCCCTTCTGAGCAGATCTGTACCTTGTGTTTGTCGCGAGCGTAGTTAAAAGCGGGTTGGCACACCATTTGGAAGGGCATGGAGCCCCGGACCACTCGCACTCTCCGCACCAACCGTTGATTTCTTTCCCACTTTCCTTTATTGGCGATTGGCATATAGTCAGTGACTTCAGCCACGCCCGCGGTAGAAAGGAAGCGTGTGACCAGCACGTTTGTCTCGGGCCAGTAAAGCTGCTTATATGTTATTCCGTCTACTGTGGGAGAAATCTGGAATCGGCCGCCCTTTTCGTTATCCAGCATTGCGGCGAACACACTGGGAGAGTCAA
>JBJKQZ010000471.1:0-6670 GCA_046704865.1 Terriglobia bacterium | reverse complement strand
GGAAATCTGTAACGGGTATGGGGAATGATTCCAGCCGGGATTCGCTTCAGGGTACTCTCCCGCCGGCTCTCAACCTGTTGCCTCTTCACCACGTTCCCGTTCGGTGAAATAAACTCCAAGCAGAATCAGCGCGCCGCCGAGGAGGCCCCAAAGGCCCACGCGGTCATGCAGCAGCCAGATTCCCAGGGCGGTGGCCATGATGGGCTCAATATAATTGAAAGCCGCAACACGCGAGGCGGTGAGGCCCTTCAGGGCGTAAACAAAAAGCAGGTATCCAAGAACAGCGGAAAAGAAGGTCATTAAGCCAAGCCCCAAAAAGGAGCGGAGAGGAATCTGCGACCAGTTCTGGCGCCACACGGCGCGGGCTCCAAAGGGAATCATCAGCAACGCACCCAGGCCGAAAATCAGCGTGTTCAGAGTTATCACGTCATACCGGTCAACTACTTCTTTCAGCAGAATCGTGTAATAGGCAAAAACCACGATCTCAGCCATCAGTATCAGGTCCCCCAGCAGGAAAGTGCTGCCGACATGAGCGGGCTTTGCGTAAGTCAGCAGCACAACCCCTGAAAACGAAATGGCCATTCCTGCAGACTTGAGCATGGTGAGGGCCTCAAGCCGCATCATCACCGACATGACCAAAACCACCACGGGTTCAACTGCCACAATCAGCGCCGCGTGCGGAACGTTGGTATAGTCCACCCCATGGATAATCAGGATCTGGTTCAGCGTGATTCCCAGAAATGCAATCAGGGTAAAACGGAGCCACTGTCTGGCAGGCATGCGCAGATTGGAGGGCTTCCCTGCAAACAGGAAAATAATGCCGAACACAACGGCCACGGCACTGGCGCGTACCAGGGCCAGCGCCATGGGGCTGAAACCAAACAACGCTTCCTTGATGGCCACCATGTTGGCCGCCCAGAAAGAAACGGCGATCAGCATGGCAATGTGCATCAAATGGTGGGAGCTGATGGAACGGGAAGTTTTCTGTGTTACGACAACCGGGTCAACGACGCTTTTCAAAATTCTCCTTCCGCGCAGCCAACTTTTCAATGCGCGCGAGGTTCGGCACGTAGCCGAGGCCGGGGGTTTGAGGGACCAAAATCGTTCCTTTGGCAGTCACCGTCACTTCAGGATCGATAATGTCCTGGCTCCAGTACCGGCGGCTGGCAGAAACATCCCCCGGCAGTACAAACCCGGGCAAAGTTGACATGGCGATATTGTGGGCGCGTCCGATGCCCGATTCGAGCATCCCGCCACACCACACTGGAATCTCCCGGGCCAGGCACAAGTCGTGCAGTTTTCGGGCGGCAGAATGGCCACCCACGCGGCCCAGTTTAATGTTAATAATTTTGCAGGCTCCAATATCGATCGCCTTGCGCGCGTCGTCCGCGCTGTGGATCGATTCATCCAGGCAGATCGGCGTTTTCAATTCCCGTTGAAGCTGCGCATGGTCCAGCATGTCGTCCCATCCGAGCGGCTGCTCCACCATCATCAGGTCAAACTGGTCCAGTAATTTAAGATGATCCAAATCGGCCAGTGTATACGCAGAATTGGCGTCGGCCATCAACCGGATTGAAGGAAACTCTTTGCGAATCGACGCCAGGATTTCCACGTCCCAGCCCGGGCGAATTTTCACCTTGATCCGCTGGTATCCCGCCGCAACTTCAGTCCGGATTTTCTCCAGCAATTCTTCCGGCGAGTTCTGAATTCTGATGGAAACGCCGCAGGCAATCTCCGCCAATGTGCCGCCGAGCAGCGAGGCGAGCGGCACTCCCCTGCGCTGGGCTTCAATATCCCACAAAGCATTTTCCAGCGATGCCTTGGCCATGTTGTGTCCGCGCACGGGACGAAAACGCTCAGCCAGGGCAGAAGGATCATCCCACTCTTTTTCAAGCGCCCATGGAATCAGAAAATCACGCAGAATGTGCCAGGCCGTTCCCGGCGTTTCATAGCTGTAAAATGGGCTCTCGCCGCAGGTAACTTCTCCCCAGCCCTCCAGTCCGTCTGCGCGCACGCGCAACAGCACAATCCTGCGGTCAGTCGTCCGTCCGAAACTGGTCTCAAAAAAATGGACCAGAGGCATCCGAATTTCAAGCAGCTCAATGCGTTCAATCTTCATAGGTGATCCAGAAGGTATTTCGCCTCGGTATCAGTTCTTTCAAACCCTGTGATTACAAGCTTTCGCTCAAAGCAATCCTGAAGCGTCGCCCGGACGTGGGCCTGCCACTCGCGAGCCCGCGCGGATTTCCGCGAAACGAGAGCATCAAGATCAAGTGGAATGGCGACTTCCGCCGATGCGGCCTTTCGCGCCGGACGCGGGTTTGTTCCTCCCAGCGCTTTATTTACTCTAGCAGATTTCAGCGGCCACTCCGCTATCAACCGGTCTGAGGGCAATCTGCGCTGCAATCTGCTGAGAACAGGGCCGTAATAGTCAGGACAGTACCGCCGGACGACAGCCCCAAGTCGAACAATGTTGAAATAAGCGTTTTTTGCCCGCATGGGGTCAAATGTCCACTCGATGTACTTGATTCCCGCGCGGAGGGCCGCCTTTCGCTGCTCCAGCTTGAGCATCCGGCCGAGCCCCTGGTTTTCATGTTCCGGCAACACCCCTAGTAGGAGTGAAAAGAAATACCGATGGTCTTTGCGCCAGGCCGGTACAGATACGACAAAGCCGGCCATGGAACCTTTTTCCGAAAATGCGCCCAAGACATGGCCGCCTGTGCGGGAGATGTTCAGGAACATTCTGGCCGGATAAATCTCACGGTCAGGATAGCCCCAGATTTTTTTCTGGAGAACAACACAATCGGCGAACTCTTCTACTGCTTCACATGGGCGAATGGTATAACTCATGAATTCTCCCGCGCCTTGACCGACTCCCAGATCTCGTCCAATTCCTGGGGTGTGCACTCGCGAATGGATTTCCCGCGTCTTTTGACTTCAACCTCAAGAGCCTGAAAACGCCGCCGGAATTTATGGTTCGCACGACGCAGACAGGTCTCAGGGTCAGAGCGCACCTGGCGGGTCAGGTTGGCCACAGCAAACATCAGGTCCCCGACTTCTTCTTCCAGGGACTGTTGATCAGACTTTCCGCTGGCAGACAGCTCTTTCCGGATTTCGGAGATTTCCTCCTCAATTTTCTTAAGAAGGTCTTCCACCTTGACCCAATCGAAACCCGCTTCCGCCGCCCGCAGTCCGAGCTCATAAGCTTCCAGCGTGGACGGCAAGGCGGAAGCAATCCCATCCATTAGTGAGGCCCCTTTTGCATTTGGACTGTTGCTTTTTTCTTTTTCCTTCGCGGCAGTCCAGCTTTTCAGTGCTTCCTCGGCATTGGCTGCACGGGTCTCGCCAAAAACATGCGGATGGCGCCGGACTAGCTTGTCATAAACATTCTGTATTACGTGATCGATATTGAATTTGCCGTCTTCTTCCGCCAGCCGCGAATAAAAAACAACTTGAAAGAGCAGGTCGCCAAGCTCCTCCTCAAGGCCCGCAAAATCCTTCAGGTTCACCGCATCCACAACCTCATAAGCTTCCTCAAGCAGCAGACCTTTGACGCTGTCATAGTCCTGCGCGCGGTCCCACGGGCACCCTTCCGGTCCGCGCAAGTGCGCCATCAGTTCCACCAGCTTCACAAGTTTTTCACCCGCCAAGTTGCTCATAAGGCTCAGCCTGCCCTCTCTGAAAAGTTGAATCCCCTAATGTACCAAGCTGGGGAAATACCTTGCAATAGAGCCAGGAACGCAATGCCACGCCAATTCCAGACTGACTTGCGCCCGCCGGACTCACTTAAACTGGCCAGCGGCATCAGCCCGGCACAATCACAAGGCGTCTGCCGCTCTTGTTCAGACTGAGTGCTTGTTGTTAAACTACTTATTCAGCATAACCGCAGAGATATGATGGCTGCGTGGGAATATTGGTATATAGAGAGGATCTTGCATGCCAGAAGATAAGTTTGAATCTTCGGGATTTAAAGTTGTAGACCGGAGGGCCTTTACAAGTGAGGGCACGCGAATTCCCGGTCAGTCTGAAAAAGAAAGGCAGGAACCAGAACAGGCTGTTGCCGCCAAACCCGCAGCAGTGCCTCCTTCCGAGCCTGAAACTGAGCCCGAGGACATGGAAGCCTCAGAACGCTTTTCCATGCTGGTTTCTTATCTGAGCACGACGGCCATGTTTCAGCTGGGTCTGCTGCCCGGGCCCAGCGGCGACTACATTCCCGCCGACCTCGCTAACGGCAGCCGGACCATCGATCTCCTGGAGGTATTGCAGGAAAAAACACGCGGAAACCTGACCAGCCAGGAGTCCAAGCTCCTTGATGATGTCCTGTACGAATTGCGAATGACCTTTATTGAAGTACAAAAGCGGGCGACCAAGCGGAAATGAAACTCACTTTTCTGGGTACGGGCACTTCAACGGGGGTTCCGACGGTCGGCTGCCAATGCGCCGTCTGCACTTCTCCGGCAAAGCGCGACAAGCGGACTCGCCCGTCCGTGATGCTTGAATATTCCGGGCGCACCGTCCTGATCGACGCCACTCCTGATTTCCGATGGCAGGCCCTTCAGCAGAACATCCAGCGAGTTGATGCGATTGTTTTTACCCATGCCCACGCCGACCACGTGCTGGGATTGGATGACGTTCGCCCCTTCTACTTCCGGCAGAAGGACCCTATTCCCATTTACGCGGACGACCGATGCATGCAAAGTCTGCGCCGGATCTTCACCTATATTTTCGACCAGACCTATCCGTATGGCGGGATACTGAAAGTCGATCCACACCTGATCGATGGCCCGTTCAGCCTGTGGGACACTGAACTGGTCCCTTTACCCGTGCTGCACGGGAGCCTGCCCGTGCTGGGATTTCGGTTCGGGAAAGCCGCTTATGTTACGGACTTCAGCACCATTCCGGATACGACCCTCGAATTGCTTACGGGCCTGGACGTGCTGATCCTTGATGCCTTGCGCCATAAGCCGCATCCGACGCATTCCACAATCGAGAATTCACTGGGCCTGGTCGAGCAACTCAAGCCGGCGCGGGCTTACTTTACCCACATCGCCCACGAACTGAGTCACGAAGAAACAAACGCCAGCTTGCCTCCCAATGTGAGGCTCGCGTACGACGGCCTGGAAGTCAATCTGGATTGACCCATGCGAGTTGTTCGAGATCTTTCGGAATTGCATGAGCCGCTTCATTGCAGCGCCGTCACCATCGGCAACTTTGACGGAATCCATCTGGCGCACCGTGAACTGCTCCGCCGGGTGGTTCGTTCGGCACGCGAACTGGCGGGCACTTCAGTTGTTGTCACGTTTGATCCGCATCCGGCACAGGTTCTGTCGCCCGAACGCGCTCCCCAAATTCTCACCCCGACCGCTGTGAAAACCAGACTGATCGAAGAGGAAGGCATCGAACTCCTCGCAATTTTGCCTTTCAATCTTGAACTCTCCAGGCTGTCACCGGCGGAATTTGCGTCAAGCATTCTGGTGGAAAAACTGCGGGCCGCCGCCGTCCACGTAGGTTCAAACTTTCGCTTTGGCTTTCAGCGCGCAGGGGACACAACGCTACTGTCTGAACTCGGCAGAATCGCTGGTTTCCAGGTTGAGACCCTGCCCATCATCAAGATTCGGGGTCACAGGATTTCCAGCAGCCAGGTCCGCCACTTCCTTTCCGAGGGTCGCGTGGAAATTGCGGGCCGGATGCTCGGCAGGCCTTACCTGGTCTGCGGACCCATCACAGCAGGCGAAGGCGTGGGACATAAACAGACTGTCCCAACCCTTAATCTCGCCCCTGTCGAACAGCAGCTTCCCCGGAACGGCGTTTACATCACTCGAACCCAAATTCAAGGTGTGCAGCATGAGTCCGTTACAAATGTCGGCCATAAACCCACATTTGGCCATCACCGCCTGACGATCGAGTCTTTTCTTCTGGATTTCCGCGGAGAGATCCACGCGGAGCAGATGGAAATTGAATTTCTCCACCGGTTGCGGGACGAAATCAAATTCCCAGATCCTGACGCGTTGAAGCGACAGATCCTGCAGGATGTTCGCCGTTCACAGAGATTTTTCCACCTGATAAAAGAGCTGCGCGGAAGGGTATCCAAATCCAGCCGCTCTGCCCCGGCTCGCGCGTAAACCAATCCTCTGAAGCAAATTGTGTTTCATGAAAGGATTACGCCTATACAACCGGCCTGCGGCCAGCCCATGGGCGCGCCGCTTCAAGTTGCGCCGCAAGCCGGAACAGGGTTGCCTCATCGCCGAAGCGGCCGAAAAAGTGACAACCGATGGGCAGACCCTCTTTAATCCAATAGAGCGGTACGGACATTGCAGGCTGGCCTGTAACATTGGCTATAGGAGTGAATGGAACATAGTCCACAGCGCGATAAAAGCCCTGCATGGGATTATCTGGTGTTGCATCGAACGATCCGAGCGGCAAAGGCGGCTCCGCTAGCGTGGGAGTCAACCAGACATCGTAATTTTCCATAAACCGCCCGACCTGGCGGGCGATTCGCTGGAAGGCCATCTGGGAAAGCAGATAGGCCGCTCCGGTGGTGCGTTGCCCCATTTGATAAAGCGCCCACGTGAGAGGCTCAAAAAACTCCGGCTTCGCAGTCCGGCCCGTCAGGAATGAAAGCGCATCAATTCCGGATGCGCACCCTGATGCCCAGACGGTTGTCATAGAC
>JBJKQZ010000470.1:0-2805 GCA_046704865.1 Terriglobia bacterium | reverse complement strand
TCCCAGTGGAGATCGTTCAGCCATGCCTGGGACTCCGCCTGTAAAAGAGGCTGGAATTGCTGGACGCGCAATTGCCGGACATCAACAAGCCTGGACCCCAAAGTCTTCGTTGCCCTCCTGCAAACTTATGCAAAAGTCAATCCAGTATAGCCCAGTTTCTGTTCAACACCGGAGGCCAGATGGAGGCACTGCCGGCCTTATTGGATCTGGCCCAATGTGTCCTGGTATAGGCAAACACGCGGCTTTGGTAACACATTTTGTCACAGGCAGGGATTTGGTAACTTCAACTTACGGAACCCGGCTTGCAACCGAAAGTTGTTGGAAACGCTTGAAGTGACTGTGCTACGATGCGCTTTTTTGATTTCGAGTCTTCCGCCGGTCTTATTCCTGGCCGATAAGAGATTTTCAATATGAAACCCCAACGGTCCAGTACGGAAGCTACCCGCCCGCGGACTCCGTCGGTGCTGACGCATAAACTTTTGTGGGGGACCCTGGCTGTTGGAGCTGGAATCCTGGTTGTGCTGCTGGGTGCAGGAGCGTTCCTGACTTATCGCATTACAACTTCCCACGACAACGCTGAAAATGTGACGCCCGCTTCATATCTGCTTTCAAGCTATGAGAATGTGAATTTCACAGACGCCCACGGCGCAGAGCACCAGGGGTGGCTGCTGATCGGTTTGAGGGATGCACCAGTCATCATCCTGTGCCACGGATATGGTTCCAATCGGTCCTCGCTGCTTTCACTTGGGACGGTCTTGCAGGCGAACCATTTCAATGTCTATCTGTTCAATTTCAGGGGTTCCAGTTCCAGAGGTTACTTTTCAAATCTTGGCCCCCATGAGGCTTCCGTCCTTTCAGCGGCCATCGCGAGGGTGAGCAAGCTCCAGGGGGTGGATTCGAATCACATCGGGCTTTACGGGTATTCGCTTGGTGCCTACGCAGCGCTGACCGAGGCCGAGCGCGATCCCCAGGTGGCTGCACTGGCTATGGACAGCGTTTACGGCCGGCCGGCCCAGTTGTTTGACGTCCAGGTGGACCGTTTATTGGGGGGAACCGGCAGTCTGTTCCGGCTTCTTTCCAGAGCAGAATTCCACCTTTTTACTATGGGCACGGCGCTTCCTGACGTACGGTCGGGCCTTTCCAGACTGGCCGGCAAGCCCAAGCTGTTTCTCGCGTCAGAAGATGCTCAAAAGCTTGAGAATGCTACCCGGGAAATTTACGAGGAAGCCCCCCAACCAAAACGCCTGGTAATCCTGCCCCACGTCCAGACGGCATTTGTGTCCGGACCGGAAAGAAAAGAGTACGAGGACCAGGTCCTCAACTTTTTTCTGCGCAATTTGCCACTACGATCTGACTAGACACAGGACGGCCTGTCCGGAGAGTATGATTTGTGGACGGTTCTGGCATAATGCCCGAATGGTTCACAATGCGACATCGGAGTCCGGCGGGAGACTCATGTCCTGAGGAATTGGGTGAAGAAGAAGCGTTCATTACGCGATCCGCTTTTGCGTCATCGCATAGAATATGCCGCCGCCCGGAGCGTCCTGGCGTTACTGGGATGGATGCCGCGGCGGCTGGCTCGAAGTGTGTGCGTGATTCTGGCGGCCTTAAGTTATGCCTTTTGGCCGCGACTCCGCCGCGTTGGCCTGTTCAATCTTCGGATTGCCTTCCCTGACTGGGCAGACCGGCAGCGGCGTAAAGTGCTCTTCGCGCAGTTTCTCAGCCTGGGACGAATGCTTGCGGACTTTGCACACTTTCCGCAATTGAATCGCGAGAACATTGAAAGGCTGATCATTTACGACGGGTTTGAAAATTACGACGAGGCCAGAAAGCAGGGACGAGGTATTATTTTCCTGACCGCGCATTTCGGCAATTGGGAACTGGGCTCTTTTGCTCATGGCATCTACGGTTACCCATGCAACTTTGTGGTCAGGGAAATGGACAATCCCCTGATCGACGAACTTATCAACCGGTATCGATGCGCCAGCGGCGGGCACGCAATCGAAAAACGGGAATTCGCGCGCCAGACCCTGCGGGCCTTTGAGCGGAATGAAGCTGTGGGTATCCTGATGGACCAGAACATGCTGGCCGGCGAAGGGGCCTTTGTGGACTTCTTCGGCCTGCCGGCATCAACCACAACGGGGCCGGCCCGCGTGGCGAGAAGGACCGGCGCGCCTGTCATCCTGGGCCTTGTGATCTGGGATTCAAAACTGAAGAAGTACCGGCTTCGGTTTGATCGAATCGACTGGATCAAATGCCAGGACCCTGAAAAAGAAATTGAGATGAACACGGCGAACTTTACGCGCAGGATCGAGGAATACATTCGGCGCTATCCGGACCAGTGGTTGTGGGTTCACCGGCGCTGGAAGACCCGACCGTCCGGGGAGCCGCCACTATATCCTTTCTGAAGGCGGGGCGGGACGTTATCGCAATAGTTCGACACGCTGGCATGAAGTTAATCTGGGGGGTGCAATGAAAGTCGCGGAAATCGCAACCCTGGTGGGCGGAAAGCTGGATGGCGACAGCGAGAGGGTCATCCACGGCGTTGCCGCGCTGGAAACCGCAACGGAGCAGCAACTCGCATTCGCAGAGGGTGAACTCGCACTCGGGCGCGCGGCGGCTTCACGCGCCGGCTGCATTCTTGTGCCTGATGGGGCATCTGTCGCGGGCCGCACCACCATCGCCGTGGGCAATATCCGGCTGGCATTTATTCGCGTGGCTGAGGCACTCCAGCCCCCGCGGCCGGTGCATCCCGGGATTCACCCTACGGCGCAGATTGCAGCGGACGCGCGCCTGGGGCGGGAC